>JAFOMB010000180.1 GCA_017419065.1 Erysipelotrichaceae bacterium
CAACAGACTTTGACTCTGTCATTTCGCTGGTTCGATCCCAGCCATCCCAGCCAGGACTCGGTAGCTCAGGCGGTAGAGCATCTGACTTTTAATCAGAGGGTCCCGGGTTCGATTCCCGGTCGAGTCACCACTTATGCGGATGTAGTTCAATGGTAGAACTTCAGCCTTCCAAGCTGACTACGTGGGTTCGATTCCCATCATCCGCTCCATAAGTTGATATATATCCCGGTCTCAGAAGAGACTTTTTTTGTACCTTCCGGACAGAGAAACAACAGCAGAGTATTGTCTTAGTCAAGGCTGATGAAATACGGGGACTTGTCACCGGCATCACCATTTGATGTATTATTACCTCGATGGTACTCGTGAGTCGCAGAAGAAGGTTTGTGCGGTTTACCTCGGGGTTTTTATTTTCACCATTTGGATCAGAGAAGAAGAGATCTGAAATCTTGTTTTTTTCCTTATCTATTGATAATGTATCAGTATCACCCGGTGTCGCTGGTTTGCGATTATCAGAACCAGCCAGGCTTTTTAGCCCGAACACTCGGGTGTTTTTCTTTAATTCAGCAATATCATAAGAAACAGCTATCATTACACCGGTCATTGATGATATAGAAATCAATTCCACATCCTATACAGCGTTGATGTCTTCAAAGTCGCGGATACCCTTCTGCAGGACACCGGCCTACAAAAAGTATTTATACCTCTATCAAAAGAAAAAAGCGGACATGTCCGCTTCTCCTGTTTCTTTCAGATAGAACTAGTCGCCGTTTCTGACGCTGATGACCATGATCAGTGTCAGCAGAGCGAGAGCTGTCTTCACGATGGTATCGATGCTGAATCCGATCTTGAATAGAGCGTAGATGTTGCCTGCCAGGATCAGGATCTCGATGATCATGACGAAGGTGCCTTTGGACTTGCCGTTTCCGATACGTCCTACGAGCCAGCTCAACCACAGATGGATCAGGGTATCTATAGCCACCATGATGCCGAGGATGATTCTCGGATCATACTTCTGAATACCGGTCACACTCGCTTCATAATACTTTGTAAGATATTCAGCAGCTCTTCCGGTGACGATCGCATAGATACCGATGCCGAGATTCAGCAGTGCACCGATGACATACACCCAGCTTAAAAAACGAAAATATTTCTTTCCCATACTTACATATCCCCTTTCGATGGTGTTCCTATTATAGCACTTCTATAAAAGACAGATTCAGCCTCTGTGTTTTTCCTTCCACTCTTTGATCTTTTCAAGCCTCTCCTTGAAGCGCACTTCATTTCCCTGAGTAGTAGGACGGTAGTATTCCCTTCCCTTCAGAGATTCCGGCATGCATTCCATATTGGTAAGTTTCTCCTTTGTATCATGGGCATACTGATAGCCCTTGCCATAGTCGAGCTCCTTCATAAGCCTTGTCGGGGCATTGCGTATGACAAGCGGTACCGGTTCGGAGAGCATCTTTCTCGCATCGGAGGCCGCGCTTTCATAGGCCATGTAGCAGGCATTGGACTTCGGAGCCAGAGACATGTATATCACGGCTTCCGTGAGATGGACGGAACACTCCGGCATCCCGATGAAGTGACAGGCATGATAGGCGTTGATAGCCACATTGAGGGCGTTGGTATCAGCCAGTCCGATATCCTCAGAGGCGAACCTCGTAACTCTTCTGGCGACATAGAGCGGATCTTCTCCGGCTTCCAGCATCCTCGACAGCCAGTAGACAGCCGCATCCGGATCGGAATTGCGCATGGATTTATGGAGGGCGGAGATGATGTTGTAGTGCTCTTCACCGTCTTTGTCATAAAGAAGAGACTTGCGGGAAAGAGAGTCTTCAATGGTCTTTTCATCGATGAGGATGTTCCCTTCTTCATCCATCTCTCCGTTGATCACCAGCATATCCAGCATGGACAATGCCGTCCTGGCATCCCCGTCCGCATAGGAGGCGATCAAAGAGACATCGTCTTCCGAGATCTTCACCTTCTCATTCCCGAAGCCTCTTGGATCCTTCAGAGCTCTCCATAACAGTTTTTCGATGTCTTCTTTGGAGAGTTCCTTCAAAACGAAAACACGGCACCTGGACAAAAGAGCGTTGTTTACTTCAAAGGAAGGATTCTCTGTCGTCGCTCCGATCAGGACGATGGATCCTTTTTCGACATAAGGCAGAAAGGCATCCTGCTGCGCTTTATTGAAACGGTGTATCTCATCCACAAAGACGATGGTCCGGATACCCATGAGTCTGTTCTGATCGGCATCCTCCATCACCTTCTTGATCTCCTTGATCCCGGAAGTCACAGCGGAAAAGGTGATGAACTGCGATCTCGTCTTCTCGGCGATGATCCTGGCCAGAGTCGTCTTTCCCACGCCCGGAGGGCCCCAGAATATCATGGAGGAGATACGGTCGCTCTCGATCATTCTCCGCAGGATCTTTCCCTCTCCGATCAGGTGTTCCTGACCGGCAAATTCTTCCAGAGATAAAGGACGCATGCGGTAGGCAAGCGGCTCTTCCCTGACATTTTCAAATAAAGACATTTCCCGATCGCTCATAATATTTTCAATCTTTCTAATCTCTACTTATTATAGAAAATACTTGAATTCTATTCAAGTACTACAGATACTTCCTTCCCAGGATCTTCGCAGATACAGAGGCAGGAAGCGTCTTATAGAAGGCAGCAAAGGCCTTGTAGTAAGGATGGAGGGTCAGGCTTGCCTTTCCCTTTTCTACAAATTCCAGGGCCTGCTTCGCTACTTCCTTCATCTCCAGATACGGCATGGAGAAGCCCTTCCGGATATCGCTTCTGTCCAGAGCTGTCTTCATGGAACCCGGATTGAGACTCAGTACCTTGATCCCCTTCTTCTTGAGTTCGTGATGAAGGGCGATGGAGAGATATCTCACGAAGGCCTTGGAGGCCGCATAGACAGCATCTCCCGGAACCGGGGCAAAGGAATAGATCGAAGAGGTGTGGACGATCGCACTGCCCTCTTTCATGTACGGAATGGAGATCCTGTCCATCATCATGACGCCTCTGACATTCACGTGGACCATGAGTTCCAGTTTCTGCAGCGGTGTCTCCGCAAAGGAAGAGACGGTCTCTACACCGGCATTGTTGGCAAGAAGACGGATGTCCGCCTCCTCTTTCCGGTAGAGTTCATCCAGTTCCTCAAAAGAAGATTCCTTTGACAGATCGAGGAGAAGCGGTCTCACTCTGACATCTTTATGAGCAGCTGACAGTTCCTCCATCTTCTCCATCCCCTTTTCGGCGATGATCCAGACTTCTTCCAGTTCCGGGTATTTCTTCGCGACCTCTTCGAGAAAGAATGTGCCAAGTCCTGACGAGGCACCGGTGATGACGGCGATCTTCATAAGCGTCCCTCCTGTCTACCCTTCCATTGTAGCAAGTCTTCTCTCTTCCCTTGGAATATATGACAAAAGAAAAGCTTTTGTGATAGTATAGTAATACACGCAGGCGTAGTTCAATGGCAGAACACGACCTTCCCAAGGTCGCTATGGGGGTTCGATTCCCCTCGCCTGCTCCATAAGAATTACGCATCTCAAAGGAGATGTTTTTTTGTGCTGCAGATAAATGTAAAATA
>JAFOMB010000181.1 GCA_017419065.1 Erysipelotrichaceae bacterium
TCCTGTACGTGTCTGTTTTCCGCTGACGGCAACCGCTGCAAGCACATGGCTGCTGTCATGTATAAGTGGAAGGGCGCAAAGCAGGAGATCAAGAAGGAGAGGACACTCCCGGTCTTCAAGAATGTGAAAGACGCCCTGTTCCCGAAGGAGAACTATGGGAACAGTTTCTTCAAGACGGACCGGATGGTCAGGGATCTGACGATCTATGAAGATACGTATCAGAAGGCGAAGAGGATGCTGGAAAGCGGAGACTTCGTCATCGATTCCATCGATACAGACTATCTGCGGGATGAGGATGCCTCCATGGTCCTGCTGACCCAGGGACATAAGGGCGGCTATTATTACGGCAGCTTTGCGGATCTGACACTGGGAAAGGAAGAGATCGTCCAGGGGCGCTGCGCCATCTGCGGAAAGTCCTACTACCGTGACTACACCTACCGCCGCAACTTCTGCGAGCACATGCTGGCGCTGTTGCTGAAGGCGGATGAATACATACGGAGATATGACCCGGGAGATGAGACGAACCTGCAGGGCTACCGGATCCTGGAGAGTTTTGGAAAGATCCGTTCCAGGAAGAAACAGAAGGAGACCTTCGGTTCGAGGAACGACATCCATCTGGAACCGAGGATCACCTTGAATGATGACGTCATGGAACTCTCCTTCCGCATCGGAAACGGAAAGCTCTATGTGGTGAGGAACCTCAGCGATCTCGTCAAGAACGTCCGGGAGAAGGCCTCGGTGAAGCTCGGAAAGAATGCCGACCTGCACTTCCAGTACGAGGGCTTTGATGAGTCTTCTCAGCCATACTATGAATACATCGAAAGAAGGGTATCGGAAGCCTCCTCCCAGACCAAACGTCTGGAAGAGAGATACGGTCTCGATACCTCTTTGAAGGGATCTATCCCGCTGGAAGGCATCTTCCTCGATGAGTTCTATGAACTCGCCTATGGGAAGCGTGTCGTCTTTGAAAGTAAGGAGTCTTCCCACCGGGGTCTCCTGATCGAAGAGATCCCCTATAAGATGCCGCTAGGTATACGCTCCTATAAGAAAAATGATGAGATCCTGGGCATAGACCTGGCTTTTGAAAGACCGAGGATCTACCAGGGTGTAAGACAGTACTATACGATCAAGGGAGATGTCCTGACATCTCTGCCTGTGGAAGCCACACAGATGATGATGCCTTTTGAAAGGAAGGAAAGGGAAGAGGAGAAGGTCCACATCGGGAAGAAACACCTGCCGGAATTCTACTACCGCATCCTTCCGGAACTCCGTAAGAATCCCTACATCGACATTCACGAAGAAGACAGTGAAGAGATCCTGGAGATCCTGCCGCCGCAGGCATCCTTTGACTTCTATCTCGACAGGGAAGACGGAAGGATCTTCTGTAAGGCCTCTGTCAGCTATGGCGAAGAGACAAGAGAGGTAAGAGAGCTGCGGGAGGAAGACTATCCGCTGGAAGCCTTCCGGGACCTCTATGAAGAAAAGAGGGCCCTCGATACCATACAGAAATACTTCCCATACTATGAAGAAGAGATCTCTTCCTGGTATGAAGAAGAGAGTGATGATGTCCTCTTTACCCTTCTGAATGAAGGCATGGAAGATTTCATGGCCATTGGGGAAGTCCACGGCAGCGAGAGCTTTGACCGGCTGAAACTGCGGAGGACTCCTGTCGTTTCTCTGGGTGTCTCTTTGGAGAACCGGCTGATGGACCTCGATGTCTCCTCCGATGATCTCTCCAATGAAGAACTGCTGGAAGTTCTCAAAAGCTATCAGCGTAAGAAGAAGTATCACCGTCTAAAGAGCGGAGAATTCATCGCCCTGGAGGAGAATGAATCCCTGGATGTCCTGACATCCATCCTGGAATCCTCGAATATCCCGGTAGCCGACTTCGTCAAGGGAAAGATGCATTTACCGGTCTACCGCTCCCTCTATATCAACAAGCTCCTGGAGGAACACGAATCTGTCGCCTTTGAACGCGACAGGAACTTCCGTTCCCTCATCAAAAACATCCAGACCATCAGGGAAGCTGATGTGGAAGTCCCGGAGGAACTCAAGGGCACTTTACGGGCCTATCAGGAATACGGCTACCGCTGGCTCTATACCTTATCTGAACTGGGTTTCGGAGGAATATTGGCTGATGATATGGGCCTTGGAAAGACCCTGCAGATGATCGCCCTTCTTCTGGGAAAGAAGAAGGAGGGACAGCTGTCCTGTCCGGCTCTCATCATCACCCCGGCTTCTCTTGTCTACAACTGGGAAGAGGAGTGTCACCGCTTCGCGCCTTCTCTTGATGTCAGAGTCATTGCCGGGAATCTCTCTGCCCGCAAGAAGATCCTGAAGGAAAAGGCCGATGTCTTCGTGACATCGTATGATCTTCTCAAGAGAGATATCCACCTCTATGAAGACAGGGTCTTCTCCTTTGAGATCCTCGATGAAGGCCAGTACATTAAGAACGCCAAAGCCCTGATATCCAAGGCCGTCAAGCTCATCAAGAGCGCTTCCCGCTTCGTACTGACGGGTACTCCGATCGAAAACAGACTCAGCGAATTATGGTCCTTATTCGACTACCTCATGCCGGGATTCCTATATTCCTATGAAGTCTTCCGCAATGAATACGAGACGGCGATCGTGAAGGAAGAAGATGAAGAGGCCAGAAGAAGGCTCAAGGCCATGACGACACCTTTCATCCTGAGACGGAAGAAGGAAGATGTCCTGAAGGAACTGCCGGAGAAACTCGAAGAAGTGCGCTATGCCCGCTTTGAAGAGGAACAGCAGAAGCTCTATGACGGACAGGTCGTCCATATGAAGGAAATGGTCAGCGGGATGGATGAATCCAGGGGAGAGGCGAAGATCAAGATCCTGGCGGAGCTCATGAAGATCAGACAGATCTGCTGCGACCCGCACCTGCTCTATGAGAATTATGAAGGCTCCTCTGCCAAGAAGGAAGTCTGTCTGCAGCTGATCGAAAGCGCCATCGACGGCGGTCATAAGATGCTGGTATTCTCCCAGTTCACGAGTATGCTGGAGATACTGAAGGAAGCCTTGAAGGAAAGGGAGATCGCCTACTATGAGATCACCGGTGAAACGCCGCCGGCGAAAAGGCTGAGTCTCGTCCACCGCTTCAATGAAGATGACACCCCGGTCTTCCTGATCTCCTTGAAAGCCGGAGGTACCGGTCTCAATCTCACCGGTGCCGATATCGTCATCCACTATGATCCATGGTGGAACCTGGCTGTCGAGAATCAGGCCACTGACAGGGCACACCGCATCGGTCAGACGAAGAAGGTCACGGTCTATAAGATCATCGCCAGAGGCAGTATTGAAGAGAGGATCCTGGAGATGCAGGAAGCCAAGAGAGATCTCTCGGAAGCCATCCTGTCCGGAGAGAATACTTCTATCACTTCTCTGTCAAGGGAAGAACTGCTGGAACTTTTGAACTAAAGACGGAAATCTCCGTCTTTTTGTCATGATATAGTAATAATATAAATACTGATAATTGGGATAAAATATATGGAAAAAAAGAAAATAAGCATCAGAAAAGTTCTCCTGGTCGAGGCTATCATACTCCTGCTTGTCGGGCTCGCTTTGTTCTGGGCGCAGACACAGGTCACGGAAAGGGCTCAGCAGAAGAATCTGAGAGACCGTCTGGACTCTATCACCCAGACCTTTACGGAGTCCTACCGGCAGACCCAGGATGTCACCGAGATCTACAATGAAGCCAGGATGGCGGAGGCTCAGAGCATCGCCTATCTCCTGGACCATGAAGAAGAGACCGATCTCGATTCCCTGAAGGAACTCTATGACATCAGCGGGGAGGAAGACATCCTCATCGGCAGCGGCTATGTGAGAGAAGAAGGGTACAGCTACTTCACCGCGTACCGTTCCAACGGCCAGGCTGTAACGATCAGAAAGACGGACAGGGAACTGGATGCGATGCTCAACAACATCTATTCCTCCAATAAAGTCCTGCAGGCTGTCGTCGGAGATGACGACCTCTTTTTCATCGTCACCAATAAGGACGGTCTGATCGTCTACTATCCGGATGAGACCTACATCGGAAAACCGATCGGTGCTCTCGGCATCGAGCTCAACGATCTGGACCTTGAAGGCGCCAAGTGGCTGAAGATCGCCAAGGACCGCTACTTCGTCTCTTCCATCGTCAATGAACCTCTGGATATCACGATCTCCTGCGGTATCGACTTGCGTTCCATGACGAAGAACTCCCATATCGCCGTCGGTATCCTCTATGCGGTCATCGCCGTCATCTTCACGATCATGGTGACCTACAGCTACTATGCGAAACAGGAGGAAAAGAGAAAGAGCTCCCGCAGTGCCGACTACACGAAGGAACAGGTCGGCAAGAAGCTCTCAGTCTTCCTGCTGATCGGTCTTCTCCTCGTGGGAGGGGTGACCTACTACATCCAGACGCTCTTCAATCTCACCCTGCACAACCTCAAGACGACCGATGAGAAACTGGAAGTCGAAGTAGCTTTGGAAGAAGCGGAACACTCCCTGGCAGAACTCACCAATACCTATAACGAGGGCTATCTAAAGAAGGCCCGTATCATATCCCATATCCTTTCCACGCATCCGGAACTGCAGACAAAGGAAGAGCTTGCGAAGCTGACAGACATCTTCAAACTGCAGTACATCATGCTGTTTGACAGAGAGGGAAAGGAGACATTATCGGATTCCGGCATCATGGGCTTTGAGATCTCGGATGATCCGAATTCCCAGTCCTATGCCTTCCGGGTACTCAACTACGGTATCCCGTATGTCGTACAGGAGGCCAGACCGGATGATCTCACAGGAGAATATCACCAGTTCATCGGTGTCACGATGACCAATGCGGAAGGAGAATATGACGGCTTCTTACAGATCGCCGTATCTCCGGAGAAACTGCAGGACATCGTTGAAGAAGTCTCCTTCAGCAATGTCCTGGCCAATGCGGTCACCGGCAGCGGCGATGTCATCTTCGCTGTCGACAAGGACAGCGGACGCTTCATCTACGCACCTGACAGTAAGATCATCGGGGAAGCTGCTGTCGACCTCGGTATGACTGCCGATCAGCTGAGAAACCGCTACTACGGCGGTATCACTGTCAACGGAACGAATTATTTCGCCGACTGTCTGGAAAAAGACAACACCTTCATCTTCCTGGCAGCCAGAGCTTCCACGCTCTTCTCCGGACGCATCACGATGACGGTCTTTACATTACTGATCACGGCCGCGAATATGGTCTTCTATGCCCTCTATTTCAACCGTCATGACGTCATGGAGATCGAAAGCACATTGAATGACCCGTATGTCGAAGTCACGACACCGGGCGGACATAAGAAGAGAACTCTGAACATCGTCTCCCGTGTATTAGGCGACAAGACAGCCTGGATCGACAGGACTGCGGAAGAGAAGACCTCTGCCGTCGTACAGATGGTCATCGGTCTTTTCGCCACGGGATTCCTCGTTGCCTTCCTCTTCCGCAACGTGATCTATACGGAAGATACGATCTTCGGATTCCTGCTGTCACCGAAGTGGAAGAGAGGTCTCAACGTCTTCTCATTGACCATCGTCCTGATCGCGATATCCATCTACATCCTGGCCATGGCCATCGTCAACCGCCTCATGAATGCCCTGATCACCGTTGTCGGTCCGCGCAACGAGACGCGTTTCCGCCTCCTGAAGAGTTTCATCCACTATGTGACGATCCTCTTCCTGCTCTACTACTGTCTGACACTCTTCGGTATGGATACCCGGTCCCTTCTGGCCTCTGCCGGACTCATCACAGTCTTCATAGGTCTGGGTGCCAAGGACCTCATCACCGATATCCTGGCCGGTCTCTTCATCATCTTTGAAAGGGAATTCCAGGTCGGCGATATCATCGAAGTCGGCGGTTTCACCGGTAGAGTCATCGAGATCGGTATCCGTTCTACGAGGATCATCAGTTTTACCCAGGATGTCAAATCCATCAATAACCGCAATCTCACCAACATCATCAATAAGACCCGTCAGAATTCCAACTTCATCATCCAGATCTCTATTCCGCTCGATCAGGATCTCAGCGACGTGGAAGAAGTCCTGAAGAACGAACTGCCGAAGATTGCGGAGAGAGAGCCGAACATCATCTCCGGACCGGAGTACTTCGGTGTCATTGAGATCGCCAACGGAATGATGAAACTGGGTATACGGACAGAGTGTGCCGAGATGAAGAAGATGGAGGTCCGTGCCGCTGTCAACCGTGAGATCAAGAATCTCTTCGATGATCACGGATTCAAGATGAAGTAAAAGGGATGGAAACATCCCTTTCCTGAAAGAAAGGAATATCCTATGACAAAGAAAGAAGCTCTCAAGGTCTATCAGGAAACAAGAAAGAAGATCAATGCCTATTATCTTCTGATGGCTACAGCCTCCTTTGACCGCCTCACGATCGCTCCGAAGAAGGGAAGCAAAGTCCGCAATGAAGCTCTGGCCTTCATTGACGGCGAACTGTTTACGCTGATGAGTGATCCGGCGTATGTGGATGCCGTCGTCTTCCTCAGTAAGCAGGAACTGAAGGATCCGTTAAAGAGAGATGTCTATCTCACCATGAGATCTTTAGACTCCCTTTTAAAGTTCTCCAAGGAGGAACAGATGGCCTATTCTTTAGCCCAGATGGAATCCAATGAAGTCTGGCAGAAGGCCAAGAATGAAGATGACTATGCCTCCTTTGAACCGCATCTGAAGAAGATGTTTGAGATGACGATCGAGAGATCGAAGAGAAGAGATCCGAAGAAGGATCCGTACGATGTCTGCCTCGATGACTTTGAGGAAGGGATGAGACAGAAGGACTATGACCGCTTCTTCTTCCTCATCAGAAAAGAACTGGTCCCTCTGATCAAGGAGATCGAGAAGAGACAGGATCAGATCGATGATTCCTTCTTATATCTCTACTATCCGAGAGAGAAACAGGAGGCCTTCCAGAAGGAGCTCCACAAGTATCTGGGCTTTGATCCGTCCTGGGGCTGCATGGGTGTCTCCGA
>JAFOMB010000182.1 GCA_017419065.1 Erysipelotrichaceae bacterium
CGATCGGTCTGTATGGACCGGTAAACATGATGATGGGAGCTGTCTCGACGATCCTGATCGGAGGATCGATGATCTTATGCGGACAGCGTATGGGAAAAAACGAGACCGGGAAGATTCAGCCGATCTTTTCCCTGAGCATCCTGCTGTCGCTGATCGCTGCTGTCATATTTCTCCTGTTTCATGTGGTCACGGGTTTCTTTACAGACGGATCTCTTCTGACATCCGACCTGTCCCTGTGGCCGGTTTTCCGCGTCTACCTGCTGGGAGAGACGATCGATATCGTACCGGAGATGCTCGGTTCTCTTCTGGCTGCCTTTCTGTCGCTGGAGAACCAGACGAAGAGGACGACAAGTGCGAGCCTGATCTTCATAGCCGTCAACGTCCTCTGCTGCTTCCTCTTCTTACGTGTTCTGGATCTGGGCGTATTAGGTCTGGCACTGGCAGAGTCAGTGGGAAGATGGGTCTTCTTCCTCGTGCAGGCTTCTCACTATTTCACAAAGAAGTCCTCTTTGCGCTTCAGTGTCCTTCATCCGGACTGGAAGGAAGTCCTTCCGGTCATCAAGATCGGTGCTCCAAGCGGGATGACGTATGTCTATCAGTCCTTCCGCGGGATCATCGTCAATTCCCTGATCCTCACCCATGCGGGGAATGCGGGACTATCTGCCTTTACGGCAGCGAATTCCTTCCTGAATCTCTTCTGGGCAGTCCCTACCGGTATGACAGCCGTATCGAGGCTTCTCATCAGCGTCTCGACCGGGGAAGAAGACCGCCAGACCCTGACGGATACGATGAGGACGGCGATGTTCCGCTTCGTTCCGTTGATGGCTTTGATCGATGCGGTCATCATCCTTCTGGCTTCGCCGATATCATCTCTGTACTTCCATCAGGAAGCAGGAGAAGTATACCGCTTTACAGTACAGTGTCTCCGCATCCTGCCGTTATGTATGCCTCTAAGTACGATCTATCTTCACTTCAACTGCTACTATCAGTCAGATAACCGTCAGATCCCGGTCCACATACTGGCTTTCCTGGATGGTGTGGCATCGGTTGCCGGATTCAGCGCTCTGCTGGCGCCGATAATGGGCGTTGCGGGAGTGGCGATCGCCAATGTGGCCAACGGAGTCGTGACGACAGTCTTCATCATCGCTTACGCCTGTATGAAGAAGAAGGGATTTCCGGGAAACATGGATGAACTCATGACGATACCGAAGGACTTCGGAGTCTCGGAAGAAGACCGCATGGACATCGCAGTAAGGAGTATGGAAGAGGTCCTCGATGTGTCGAGGAATGTCCAGCAGTTCTGCCTGGATAAAGGCCTTGATAAGAAACGGTCCTATTACGCTGCGCTCTTTCTGGAAGAGATGGCCGGCAATGTCGTAGAACACGGATTCACAAAAGATAAGAAAGATCATACCGTCGATATCCGCGTCATCCGCAAGGGAGAGGATGTCCTGCTCCGTATCAAGGACGACTGTATCCCATTTGATCCATCTGAAAGGAAGGCGATCATCGATCCGGAAGACATCACAAAGAATATCGGGATCCGCATGGTCTACGCTATCGCAAGAAAGATCGATTATCAGAACATCCTCGGACTCAACGTCCTGACGTTACATATATAAAAGGAATACTCATATGAATAAGAAAAAACCGTTAGGCATGAGGATCGGAGAAAGTGTCTTCTGTGC
>JAFOMB010000183.1 GCA_017419065.1 Erysipelotrichaceae bacterium
GCACAGAAGACACTTTCTCCGATCCTCATGCCTAACGGTTTTTTCTTATTCATATGAGTATTCCTTTTATATATGTAACGTCAGGACGTTGAGTCCGAGGATGTTCTGATAATCGATCTTTCTTGCGATAGCGTAGACCATACGGATCCCGATATTCTTTGTGATGTCTTCCGTTCCTGAACTTTTTCATAATCTTATTTTATCTTCTTTTTAAAAAAGCCTCATAGAGGCTTTTCACATGTTTCTATTTTGTAACTTCCGACAGCATCTCCGAGATGCTTGGATGCGGGTGTATGACCCTGTGGAAGTCTTTTACCGTCATCTTCTTTTCAATAGCCAGGGAGAATTCCCCGATCATCTCTGTCGCGTGAGGAGCGATAATAACGGCTCCTGCGAGGACATCATCCACTGTCACGACCTTGACATAGCCGCTCTCGCTTTCCTCGATCTGAGCTTTTCCATTGGCTCCGGTGAGGACTTTCTTCGTCTGATAGTTGAGTCCCTTTTCCTTCGCCTCTTCTTCACTCATCCCCGTCACGGCGATCTCCGTATGGGTGTAGATACAGCTCGGGACTATCTTTGTATCGACAGAAGTATCTCTTCCGAGGATCGTATCGATGACGTTCTCCGCATCGGCCATGGCCATATGCGCGAGCTGGACATTTCCCTTCTTCGCATCGCCGATTACATAGACATGCGGCAGTTCTGTCCTTCCCTCTTCATCCGCTGAGATGCCCCGGTCTTCTCTGATACCGAGGTCTTTCGTATTCGGAGTTCTCCCGGCTGCCAGGAGGACTTCTTCCGCTGTCACGGTCTCCTCTTTCTTTCCTTCATAGAGGATGCTCTTTCCTTCTGCTGTCTTTTCGATCTTCAGCACTCTGACACCGGTATTGATCTTCACGCCCCTCTTCTTCAGGAACATCGCTGCCCTCTGGGCAACTTCTTTCTCCATATTCGGAAGGATGTGGTCTGCCATCTCCAGGATGGTCACTTCACTTCCCATCCCGGCATAGGCATCTGCGATCTCAACACCGATGACACCGCCTCCGATGATAATGAGGCTCTTCGGCAGGGCTTCTCTTTCAACCAGCAGATCATCGGAAGTGATGGCAAGTTCTCTTCCCTCGACCGGCGGCAGAGAGACCTTCGAACCGGCCGCGATGATGATATCTCTTCCTTCATAGACAGTCTCATTGCAGAGGATCTTCCCCTCTTCCAGGATCTTCGCTTCACCATAGACGATCTCGACCTTCTTCGCCTTCAGGCCCTTTTCAATGCCGGCACGGAGGCTGTCCACTGTCTTATCTCTTCTGTCAGCGGCAGCCATGAAGTTAAAGGAAAGCTCTTCTTCCCTCGGGAGAAGATCGCTGCTTTTCCTGTACTGATCATAGATCTCTGCTGAATGGATCAGGGACTTGGTCGGGATGCAGCCCCGGTTGAGACAGGTACCTCCCAGTTTATCCTTTTCAAAGAGGATGACCTTCAGGCCGTTCTCCGCTGCCTTTCCGGCTGCGGTATAGCCTCCCGGTCCTCCGCCGATGATCATCACATCAAACATTTTTCTTCCTCCCGCATGAGTCTTTCCCACACTTCTCTGTCTTCTGATAATTGTCCTGCCCACTCCTCATCCAGAGAGTCTGTATAGAAATGAGGAGAGAGGATCTTCTCTTCTTCTCTGTCGTATTCCAGGCGGACGATCCCCTTTTCCGTCAGGGTCTCCCGGTAGTACTGCTTCTTTCTCCGGTCGCCATAAAGGCGGTCCGGGGAAGAAAAGAAGGTTTCCCATTCTCTGATCTTTTCCTGATCGAGTTCTTCTTCTTTGAGGATCACTGCTTCCCCATAGATGTCCTCAAAGGAAGCGATCAGAGCTTTTATCATCGCTTCCGCTGTGAGATCTTCCTTGACCTCTTTGAGATCGATGATGCGGGAGCGTACAGAAGGAACGCCCTTCTTTTCGAGTTTCCTCTTGGAAGGACGAAGGTATTTCACGGCGTCTTCCTTATTCAGGTCTATCATCAATGTTCCATGGTGATAGGCCGCTTTCTTTCCCTTATAGTAGGCGTGTCCTGAAAACTTCTTTCCCTGTACCAGGAGATCATTGCGTCCGTTTCTCTCCGCTTCTATCCCTAAAGAGGAAAGTGCCTTCAGGATGACGCTGTCTTCCTTTTCGATGTCCTGGTCTTCCCTCTTCATCAGAAAGGTGAAGTTGAGATTCCCCAGGTCATGATAGACGGCACCGCCTCCGGAAGTCCTTCTGGCCAGTTTCCCGCCTTCTTCTTCCAGAAGGTCCACATCGCATTCCGCAAAGGCATTCTGGTTTTTTCCGATGAAGACGGTCCTTTCATTCTGCCAGAGATACAGGATGACATCCTCTTCGACACTGTCCAAAAGACAGGCTTCCAGAGCCTGATTATGATAGGGATCCCTGGAAGCCGTGATCAGTATTTTATTCATCCTCAAAGGTATAGCGGAGGATCGGATTTCTCGCTGCCTCTGTCTCATCCGGTCTGCCGATCATACAGGTATGAGGGGCGTTGTGGAGATAGTCCGGATCTTCAAAGGCCTTCTGATAGAGTTCATGATAGATCCTCACAGCTTCATCGATCGTGTCCTTGTCTTCCGTCTCTGCCGGTTCAAACATCAGTGCCTCATGGACGATCAGCGGGAAGTACATCGTCGCCGGATGCATACCGTAGTCTAAGGATGCCTTGGCGATATCCATCGCGGAGACACCGGTCTTCTTCTTGAGATCTTCAAGACTGAGGACGAATTCATGCATGCAGGTGGTGTCATAGGCCACTGTGTAGTCTTCCTTCATCCTGTGCATCATATAGTTGGCGTTGAGGACGGCCTTTCCGCTGGATTCACGGATGCCTTCTTTGCCTAAGGTGAGGATATAGGCCAGGGCCTTGACGACGACCGTGAAGTTTCCATAGAAGCTTCTGACCTGTCCCATCGTCTTGACAGGTTTAAAGAAGTGATAGCCGTCTTCCCTCTTTTCGACTCTTCTTCCCGGCAGATAGTCCTGTAAGAAGCCCTTACAGCCGACAGGGCCGCTTCCCGGTCCGCCGCCGCCGTGCGGGGTAGAGAAGGTCTTGTGGAGGTTGAGATGGACACAGTCAAAGCCCATGTCTCCCGGTCTCACTCTTCCCATGACGGCATTCAGATTGGCGCCATCGTAGTAACACAAGCCTCCGGCCTCGTGGACGATCTTCGTGATCTCCAGGATGTTCGGATCAAAGAGACCCAGGGTATTCGGATTTGTCAGCATGAGTCCGGCGGTATCCTTTCCTACCGCCTTTCTCAAAGCTTCGAGATCGACGCCTCCTTCCTCATTGGAAGGGATATTGACGACCTTGAAACCGGCCATGACCGCACTGGCAGGATTGGTACCATGTGCGGAATCCGGCACGATGATATTGACTCTCTCGCTCTCGCCTTTTTCCTGCAGGTACTTCCTGATCAGAAGCAGACCGGTGTATTCGCCGTGCGCTCCGGCCGCCGGAGACAGCGTCATCGCATCCATCCCGGTGATCTCCTTCAGGAGTTCTTCTGCCTTGTATAAGACTTCTAAAGCGCCCTGGACATCTTCTTCCTCCTCCAGAGGATGGATGTCTGTAAAGCCCTTCAAGGAAGCCAGTTCTTCATTGACGGAAGGATTGTATTTCATCGTACAGGAACCCAGCGGATAGAAGCCGTCATTGACACCGTGGCACTGTTTCGCCAGTTCGGTGTAGTTCCTGTCGATATCGACTTCACTGAGTTCCGGAAGATGGAGCGTCTTCTTCCTCAGGTATTTCTCATCCAGTGTATAGACATCACTGACCGGTGGAAGCAGGACTTCCCTTCTTCCCTTCCGGCTTCTTTCAAACAGGAGTTTCATTACAGCACCTCCCTTATCGCATCCAGCAGTTCTTCGATCTTCTCTTTTCCGTTCATCTCGGTAGCGCACCAGAGGATATTATCCCCGAGGATCTGTCCCATCAGGATGCCTTTTTCTCTCAGTTTCTCTTCTAACATCTTCGGATCGATCGGAGAAGTCGTCAGGAATTCCTGATAGAATTCTCCCGGATAGACTCTTTCAAAACCAAGCTTCGCGAGTTCTCTTTCAAGCAGATGGGCATTGTTCAGGCAGTGAAGAGCGGTGTCATGAAGACCTTCCGGTCCCATGGCTGCCATGTATACGGAAGCGGTCATAGCGCACAGGGCTTCATTCGAACAGATGTTGGAAGAGGCCTTTTCTCTTCGTATGTGCTGTTCTCTTGCCTGGAGTGTGAGGACATAGGCCCTTCTTCCTTCGCGGTCCTTCGTCTGTCCGACGATCCTTCCCGGCAGCTTTCTCATCAGCTCTTTCTTACAGGCCATGAAGCCCAGGTACGGACCGCCGAAGCTCATCGGCAGACCCAGAGGCTGTCCTTCGCCTACCGCGATATCGACACCCATCTCTCCCGGTGTCTTCAATAATGCCAGGGAAATCGGTTCCGCATATTCGACGACTTTCGCTCCCTTTTCATGAGCGGTTTCCGTCAGTGCTTCGACATCTTCTATGAGACCGTAATAGTTAGGAGACTGCACAAAAAGACAGGCTGTCTTCTCATTCAGCTTCTCCTTCAGATCTTCTTCATCGATAAGACCGTCTTTTGTCTTTACAGATACGAGAGGAATGCTTCTGCTTTCCAGATAGGTCTGAATGACAGCGAGGACTTCCGGATCGGTGTTTTCCGGTACCAGGACTTCACTTCTCTTCCTGTCCGGACACATCAGGATCCCTTCGGCTGCCGCCACTGCACCGTCATAGACCGAGGCA
>JAFOMB010000184.1 GCA_017419065.1 Erysipelotrichaceae bacterium
TTACTATGTCGCTTCTCAGGGTGCATGGCGCTCTACATCTGCTTCTGTCGGTCTCAACTACCGTCCGATGGACTTTAATGACGGTGACCGTTTCAATCTGAACTTTGAAATGGCTCCGGAATACTACCTCAATGAAGAAGGTCTTATCGACTGGGATCTCGTCAATGAGAGACAGATCTACTCGATGCCGGTCGTGATCGACAACACCGCTCCGGGCTTTGTCGGAGATGAACCTGTCACGGCTGTCTTCGATGATGAGACCGGCACGTTCACATCCCTGAAAGTCGCTGTCAGCGACAACCAGTACATCGCCGGTGTCGTCTTATTCGACAGCGAAGGCAATGTCCTCGACGCAGAATTCGGCGATGACGAAGCAGCAGAGGGTGAAAACCGTGAAGCAGTCTTCGCACTCGATGCGGAAGTCAGCCCGTATCTCTATGTCGAAGTCTACGACTACGCGATGAACTCCACTTTATACAAGATCAACCTGAACAGTGAAGAAGAATTCACGGATCCGGATGTCACCATTACAGTTTCTCCGGAAGCAGTGAAGCTCTTCACGAACTCCGGTGTCCAGCTCACAGCGACAGTTCTGCCGTGGGCCTATAACGACAATGTGACCTGGAGCAGTTCCGATGAAACGGTCGCTACAGTCGACGGGACCGGTTATGTCACCGCTGTCGCAGAAGGCACGGCGACGATCACCGTCGTTCCGGAAGCCGATCCAGCTAAGAGTGCCGTGTGTGAAGTCACCGTCGCGACTCTTGATAAGGTCCTCAACGGTGTCATCTGGGATGAAGACGGTCAGATCTGGTTCTCCCAGTTCAATGTGAACTCTTTACCGAACTACACCAAGCTCAACAGCGAACCTAACAAGAATCAGATGGCCTCTCTCGCCTATGATGAAAACGGTGTCCTCTATGGCTTGAGCCTCGACAGTGAAAGCTTCGTTTCTTCGCTGTATACCGTCAATGAAGAGACCTGGGAGACGATACATTTAGGTGATTCGGATATCTGCTATATGGACTTCTGTATGGCTCCGTATCTGAGCATGCTGACGGGCATGGATCTGATGTATGGTATCTACGGTCCGTATCTCGTTCCGTTAAGCAAGTCTAGCGGCGGTCATGATCTGGGTGTTCTTGACTTTACCGATCAGCTCAACGGCGGTTACTTTGTCGGTATCGCCTTTGACGGCATCTACAATTTCCCGCAGGTCGGCTACGCCGAGTGCTTCTATCTCCTCGACAACAACGGTATCCTCTACGATTGCGCAATGTTCGTTCAGGACGGCCAGCTGTACTTCTCTGATCTGTATTCCTATGGACAGGTCGGCAATGCGATCGACACCGATCACTTCCAGTCTCTGTACTGCGACAGCGACGGCAACCTCTACTGGAGCCGTTTCAGCCAGGGAGAAAACGATGTCGACATGATCTACATCACCTATGATGAGGAAACACAGACATTTGTCGGCAATGAGGTCGGTTCCTTCGCAGACAGCGTATGGCCGGTCGGCGGTCTCTACGAAAGCACTGTCGTCGATGCTGACGGTGGTGATTCCAGACATCACGAATTCCTCTCCGGAAACAGAACGATGACGCAGGATTTCGTCAGACTGACTCCTAGCGGCAAGGTCGTCAAGGGAAGCCTCAACGGTGTCTATAAAGAAGAAGGCGAACAGGATGATGAAAACGTCCGCCTGAACAGCAGCACAGTTGTTTCCGAGACAAAACTCGTTCTTTCCACAGAAGGAAACGATACCAACGCTTTATACACGGTCGAATTCGATCCGGCACTTGTTGAACTCGTATCCGTTACGACGTATCCGACATACAACGCCGTATACGATGATGAAAACGGTACAGTCCGCATCGGCTTCATCTCCGAGGAAGCTCTCGAAGAAGGTACGGAAGTCGCTGAACTGATCTTCCACCTCGTCGATCCGAACCAGGAGACAGAAGTCGTCGTCACGACAGTCGATGAAAACGACCAGAACCCGAACAGCCAGCATACCTTCCTCTTCGGCGACAGCAAGGGTGTCACAGAAGAACAGGCCTATGAAGATCCGACCTGGGTCTGGGCTGAAGACGGCAGTGTGGCCACGGCTACCTTCGTCAGAGAAGACGGCAAGGAAGAAGTCACGGTAAAAGCTCTCGCTTCTGAAGGACAGATCACTTCTGAAGTCCTCAAGGAAGCTACCTGCGAAGAAGACGGCGAAGCGGAATTCACCGCAACGGTCACAGTCGACTTCAAGACAGTGAGCGGCGAAAGCGAATTCTCCAACACGCACAAGATCGCCATCCCGGCTACCGGCCACGTCTGGGGCGGATGGGTCCTGGATACAGAAAACAGCAGATACTACCGTGTCTGTGAAAACGATCCGGAACACATCGAAACACTGGAAGTTGCTGAAAACGGAACTGTCTTACGTGTCTATGGCAAGAACCGCTATGAGACATCCCTCAAGCTGGCAGATATGCTGAAGGAAGAGCTGGGTGTTGAAAAGTTTGACGCGGTCGTCGTTGCCTCTGCGACAAACTTCGCGGATGCTCTGACCGGCAGCTATCTGGCTGACAAGGTCAGTGCGCCGATCCTCATCACCAATGAGAAGAACGCTGATACGATCAAGGCTTACCTGAGCGATAACCTCAAGGAAGGCGGTACAGTTTATATCTTAGGCGGCAGCGCTGCCGTTGCTGACAGCTTCGAAGAAGGCCTTGACGGCTTTGAAGTCAAGCGTCTCTCCGGAAAGACCCGTTACGAGACCAATATCGAGATCCTGAAAGAAGCAGGCGTCAAGGACGGTGAGATCATCGTCTCTACCGGCAAGAACTACGCAGACTCTCTGTCTGCTTCCTCTTCCGGCAAGCCGATCCTCTTAGTCAATGACAAGCTCTCTGCTGCTCAGAAGGAATACCTGTCCTCTGTCTCCGGATCCTTCGTGATCCTGGGCGGTACAGGTGCAGTATCGGAAGATGTCGAGAAGGAACTCAAGGAATACGGTTCTGTAGAGAGAGTTTCCGGCAAGTCCCGATTCGAAACATCCGTAGCAGCAGCGAAGAGATTCGCGGAAGATCCTGAGACGATCGTTCTGGTCTACTCTCACAACTTCCCGGATGGTCTCTGTGCAGGTCCTCTGGCAGCCTCTCTCAAGGCACCGGTCGTCTTAGTCCGTACAGAGAACCATGATGCGGCAATGGCCTACATCGAAGAAGAAGGATTCAAGACCGGCGTAGTCGTCGGCGGCGATTCCCTGATCTCCGATGAATCTGTTGTCGAGATGTTCTCGCTGTCCTCTTCGGAAGACATCATCGAACGTTAATCGAAATAAAGGGGAAGCAGTTGCTTCTCCTTTTTCTATCCCGTGAAAAAAAGAGCCAGCCGGCTCTTTTTTCAGAATTCTAATATCTCTTTCTTCAGGACGGCGACGATCTCATCCTGAGGAACGGTCCTCACGATCTCGCCTTTCTTGAAGAGGATGGCGCAGTCTCTTCCTCCGGCTACCCCGATATCGGCGTGTTTGGCCTCTAACGGTCCGTTGACAGGACAGCCCATGATGGCGACATCGATATCCTTCGGAACTGTTTCCAGCCACTCTTCCATCTCTTTTACGATCGGCAGCATGTCGTACTGTATCCTGCCGCAGGTCGGACAGGCGATGACATTGGCGACGCCTTTTTTGAGCTTGCAGGCCTTGAGGAGCTTCTTGGCGACCCGTACCTCTTCTCTTGGATCATCGGAGATGGAGATGCGGATGGTATTGCCGATGCCTTCCATCAACAGTTTTCCTAAGGCCAGGGAAGATTTGACAGTGCTGTTGAGCAGACCGCCGGCTTCCGTGACGCCTAAATGGAGCGGGTAGGGGAAGGTGTTCGCGGCCAGTTCGTAGGCTTCGATCGTCTCGAACGGATCGCTCGATTTGAAGGAAAGACAGACATCGTGGAAGTCCATGTCTTCCAGGATGCGCAGGTGGTCCTTCGCGCTTTCGATCATAGCTTCCGCGGAGCGCTCATACTTCTTGTTGAGGGAGCCGCCGTTGATGCCGATGCGGATCGGGACATTCCTCTCTTTACACAGACTGACGATCTCCCGGATCTTTCCCTCGTCTTCGATATTTCCCGGATTCAGGCGGATCTTATCACAGCCGCTCTGTAAGGACAGGATGGCGAAGAGGGGATTGAAGTGGATATCGCAGACCAGCGGGATGTGGATCTGTTTCTTGATCTCTTTGACAGCCAGGGCGTCTTCTTCATCGAGTATGGCGACCCGGATCATCTCGCATCCCACTGCCTCCAGTCCGAGGATCTGATCGACAGTCGCTTTGACATCTTTGGTCTTGGTATTGGTCATGGACTGGATGATGACCTCGTTGTTTCCTCCGAGTTCGATGTCACCCACTTTGACCGTTCTGGTTTTATCTCTGGTGTACATAGTCCTATTATATCTGTTTTTCCAGGGCTTTCAGCAGCTCATCGACCTTTTCGCTCTCACCGGAGAGAAGGGCATCTCTGACGCAGTTGTCGATGTGGTTCTTCAGGATGAGATTGTTGGTCTTCTTGAGGAGGGACCTCGTGGCCATCAGCTGATCGGAGATGTCCAGACAATAGCGGTCCTCGTCGATCATCCTGATGATGCCGTCGAGCTGTCCTCTGGCGATGGAGAGATACTTTTTGACTTTCTCTTGATCCTTAGTCATTGACGATACCGGTCACTTCATAGCCGGCGTCTTCGACTGCCTTCTTCAGGACATCGTCAGCGATCGTCGTATCTTTGATGAAGGCCTTTCCTTCTTCCAGGGAGACTTCGACATCAGCTCCGAGTTCCTTGAGGGCGTCTTCGACGTGTTTGCGGCAGTACTGGCACATCATGCCATCGATAGTAAGTGTCTTGTTCATAGTTTTGATTTCCTCCTTTTTCATGCGGTTGATACGCAGAGCGTTGCTTAAGACAAAGATCGAACTGATCGACATCGTGAAGGCGCCGATCATCGGGTTGAGGGCGAGTCCGAAGGACGGATAGAGAGCTCCGGCTGCCAGCGGGATAAAGATCGCGTTGTAGAAGAGAGCCCAGAAGAGGTTCTGCCGTATCACGCTCATCGTCTTTGCGGAGAGATCGATCAGGAAGGCGACGTCATTGATGTCGTTTCTCATCAGGATCACATCACTGGAGGCATAGGCGATGTCGCTGCCGTTGGAGACAGTGACGGAGATATCGGCAGAGGAGAGGGCGATGGCATCGTTGACGCCGTCACCGACCATCATGACCTTACCTTCTTCTTTCTTTTTCAGGATGAGCTCGTTTTTATCTTTCGGTGTGACACCGGAGAGATATTCTCTGATGCCGAGTTTCTCGGCTGTCTTGGCGGCGATGATCGCGTTGTCGCCGGTACACATGATGGCTTCGACATCCCTCTTCTTCAGATTGTCGATGGCGATGCGGCTCGTCTCCTTGAGGATATCGCTGAGATAGACGATACCGAGGAGTTTTCCGTTTTTACCGACACCGATATAGGAGTAGCTGTTGTCTTTCGCGAAGGAGATATCCCTGTCCGGGATCTCGATATTATGCAGGGCCAGCAGTTTCTGATTGCCGGCGAGGAAGATGTCTTCCCCGTTCTGCGCCGTGATGCCCAGGCCGCTTTCTTCCTTCACAGTGTCAAAGTTCAATGAACCATTCGGATACTTATCCAGGATCGCTCTGGCGATCGGATGGCGGGAGTTGCTTTCCAGGGAAGAGAGGACAGTGAAGAAGTCTTTCTCATACTCTCTCGTATCGACGATGGACAGGCGGTTCTTGGTGAGGGTACCGGTCTTGTCCAGGACGACGTATTTCGTCTTTCCGCCGATCTCCAGGATCTCCGGATTCTTGATGAGGATGCCGTTTTTCGCGCTGACACCGGTAGCCACCATGATGGCGCTAGGCGTCGCCAGACCCAGGGCACAAGGGCAGGAGATGACCAGGACCGAAAGGGCGAAGTTCAGACTCTTTTCCAGGTCTCTTGAA
>JAFOMB010000185.1 GCA_017419065.1 Erysipelotrichaceae bacterium
AGAAACGGAAGAAGGCTTCAGCGCCAAGGCCAACTACAGCTGCGCCCATGACGCTTCCCACAAGCAGAGCGTAGACGCATCCGTGACATCCGAGACGACACCGGCTACCTGCACGGAAGCCGGACAGATCCTCTACACCGCGACTGTCTCTGCCGAAGCTTCTCTCGACAGGAAAGCCCACAGCGAAGACAAGAGCGTCGCGATCCCGGCTACCGGACATGAATGGGGCGATCCGGTCTACACCTGGTCCGACGACAACAGGACCGTCACCGCTTCCCGCGTCTGCGCACATGATGAGTCTCATACAGAAACAGAAACGGTTGAAACGGTCTACACCATTACTGTTAAACCGGCATGTACGGAAAAGGGTACCGGAACTTATACCGCAACCTTTAAGAATTCTGTATTTACGCCACAGACCAAGTCTGTTGATATCGATGCCATCGGACATGAATATGGTGAGTGGGCTCTCGTCAAAGAACCGACTTGTACAGAAGAAGGAACAGAGAGAAGGATCTGCTTACATGATCCGTCTCATATCGATGAGAGACCTGTTCCGGCATTAGGTCATGATTATCAGTTCGTACGCTTTGAATGGGCTGAAGATTACACTTCTGCGAAAGCGGTGCTGGTATGCTCCAGAGATGAAGCACATGTCCATTACGCCGATACGGAAGTCACTTCCGAGAGACGTGATGACAAGATCGTCTATACTGCGAAGTATGAGATGGGTGACAAGTACTATACGGAAGAGAAGACTGTCGATTATGTCCCTGTTCCAGGTTCCATCATCCGCCTGTCCGGAAAGACCCGTTATGATACCTCTCTGGTCGTCGCAAACGAACTCAAGAGCGTACTGGGTGTCGACAAGTTCAACACTGTCATACTCGCAACCGGCGAGAACTTCGCCGATGCCTTAGGCGGCGGCTATCTGGCTGCCAAGAAGGGTGCCCCGATCCTGCTGACGAAGCCTAGTCAGGCAGCCAAGGTCAACGAATACATCCGCAACAACCTCAACGCCGGAGGACTGATCTATGTCCTGGGCGGCGAAGGAGCTGTTCCGGCTGAATGTCTGGAAGGACTGGAAGGCTACGATATCAGAAGACTTTCCGGTAAGACGAGATACATCACCAACCTGGCTATCCTGGAAGAAGCAGGTATCGGTAATGAAGAGATCCTCATCTGTACCGGTGAGAACTACGCTGACTCCCTAAGTGCTTCCGCTGCCGGCAGACCGATCCTGCTTGTCAACAGTAAGACGGATACCTTAAACGACGGACAGAGAGAATACCTGAGTACTCACGCCGGCAATGTCTTCTACATCATCGGCGGTACCGGCGCTGTCTCCGAAGGACTGGAAGCAGAGATCTCTGCTTACCGTACTCCGATCAGACTCTCCGGCGCAAAGAGATATGATACGGCAGTGCTCATCGCTCAGACCTTCTTCGGAAATCCTGATAAAGCCGTTCTGGCTTACTCTCACGACTTCCCGGATGGTCTCTGTGCCGGTCCTCTGGGTAACGCTCTCAGAGCTCCGATCCTTCTGACAAAGGAAGGAAGCGAAAGCGCGGCTACTGCCTATACAGCTGCCGGAGCTATCCGGAACGGTTATATCTGCGGCGGTGAGAAACCTCTGGCGGATATGGTCGCCAGGATCATCTTTGCGATGAGTGAAGATCAGAGTATCATCAAGAGATAACAGAAATACTCACGTAAAAGGAGAGCTCAGTGAACTCTCCTTTTGAATATTCTTTGTGAATCAAAGAAAATTCTTTAGAATAAAAGTAGATACTAAAATGATGAAATCATAACACAGGAGGTCCATATGAAAAAGATCCTTTCCGTCTTCCTCTCTCTTCTTCTGACAGTCTCTTTTTTCTCATTTCCTGTAAAAGCGATAGGAAGCATCAAGAACTTCAAGATCGATGAAAACGGAGAAGTGACCTGGGATCCTTATCCGGGGGCTGTCTATTATTCAGTGAGTTTCAGTGATTATGTGGGAGGCACACAGACGACGATCGGCTACAATTTCCGGGATATCCTGATCGATGTTCAAGCACCAAGCGGTGCCTATAAGACCTGGGTAGAAGCCTTAGATGAGAATATGGAGGTCATTGCGAGTTCCAATGATATCATCTATCAGCACACAGCTACGGCGAATAAGGCCAGAGATCTCTCCTGGAACAGGTATATAGCGAACTGGTCGAACAATATCATCTATGATAAATACCGCTTTATCCTCTACAGAGACGGGATAGAGATCCTGAATACAGAAACAGCAGGACATAGTTTTGATACCTATCCGTATGTGACAGGACAGGATCACAGTTATGTATTTGCGGTACAAGCGATGAAACTCCACTTTGAAGACAGTGATCCTGTCTATTCTGAACCGGTAACAGGAAGAATGATCGAGAGGATCAAGGGATCAGACCGCTATGAGACTTCCTGGGCTGCCGCAGACGAACTGCGTCAGAACTACAATCCTTATGCACCTTTCGGGACCCTGGTACTGGCTTCGGGAGAGAACTTCCCAGATGCCCTGAGCGGTGCCTATCTGGCCAATACCTGGTACGCTCCGCTTCTTCTCATCAATCAGAAGAGCGCTGAAAAACTGTGCAGCAGGATCCTGGAGACGACAGAAGAAGGAAGGACGATCTATATCCTGGGCGGAGAAGGAGCAGTACCTTCTTCCTGGATCAAGACTCTGGAAGGAAAATATAAGATCAAGCGCCTTTCCGGAAAAGACCGCTATCAGACGAATATGGAGATCCTGAAGGAAGCGGGTTTTGATTCCGGGGAACTGCTGGTCTGTACCGGCAAGGATTTCGCGGATTCGCTCTCTGCTTCCGCTACGGGAAGACCGATCTTCTTGGTCGGGAAGGCTCTGACAGCAGAACAGAAGACCTTCTTAGAGGGAATGGGCGATCTGCACTTCACGATCATCGGCGGCAGCAATGCCGTATCGCAGGATGTGATCTCGGAACTGGCTTCCTATGGAAAGATCGAAAGAACTTTTTCCGGCAAGAACCGCTATGAGACATCCCGGCTGATCGCAGGAGCCTATTTCAAAGACCCTGATACAGCTGTCATCGCGACCGGAAAAGACTTCCCGGACGGCCTCTCCGGAGGTCCTCTGGCCTACAGTGTACAGGCGCCATTGCTGCTGGTAAAACCGGATGACGGACAGATCGCCTATGAGTATGTGCAGTTCAAGAGGATACCAAACGGCTATGTCTTGGGCGGAGACAAGGCAGTAGGCGATGAGGTGATGAAACACGTCTTCCGTTATCTGGAAGGCTGAGACTTCTTTAAACAGATATTCAAAAAGGACTCCTTCAGCAGGAGTCCTTGTTTTGTATATAGGTGTTCTTTATTCCTTCCCGGAGAAGATCCTGGAAGCGATGAAGGCAGTGATCGGTACAGAGAGGACAGCACCGAAACTGCTGGCCAGTCCGGAGATCAGTTCAATAGATAAGTAGGCAGAACTGAGGAGCTGATATTTGCTGAGGGACATGGAATAGAGATAGAGGATGAGTACGAAACTGCTTCCTAAGAAGGCGAGTATCAGGGTATTGGTCATTGTTCCGACCATATCCTTTCCGATATTCATTCCGGACAGGAAGAGCTGTTTGAAGGAGAGTTTCTTATCTGTCTCATGGAGCTCGCTGATCGAAGAGGAGAGTCCCATAGAGACATCCATGACAGCACCTAAGGAAGAGATGACGATCCCAGCAGATAAGAGGCCTTTTAAACCGATATGATAGCCGTCATTGTTCAGCTGCATGATCGCTTCTACGTTTTCTTCCCGCAATCCATCTATTCTTAGGATTGCCTGGGCAATGATTGCGAAGACCAGGGCTGCTCCGACACCGGATATCGTTCCCAGAAAGGCGCTGATGCTTTTCTTATTGAAGCCTGACATGATGGTGAAGGAGAAGGCAGCGATGAAGACACAGGTGATGAAGGTCATCGGTATCGTAGGAGCCCCTTTCATCAAAGAAGGAAGCAGGACGAGGAAGAGACTCAGAGCGATGAAGAAGAGGGAGACAAGGGATTTGGCACCGTTCTTTCCGCCGATGATGACTGCCGCTGCCGCAAAGACCGCAAAGACGATCAGGATGCCCGGCAAACGGTTTACCTCATATACAGTGGCATTTATCTGGCCGCTTCCATAGGAGGAGATGATCAGCGTGACACTGTCTCCGGACTTGACCGGGACACTGTAGACAGGTCCGACATAGTTGTAGGCCAGCAGGGTCTCTCCCTTATACTGTCCGGTCGTGACCTCTACTGTCAGCATCTGTTCTCCCCGGTAAGCTCCATCGGCCTTTTCATCCTGGAAGGTAGAGTCTTTCAGGATATCGATGACTTTTCCGTTCTCATATTCCGCATACTCAGTAGGCGGAGGGGCGTCATCTTTCTCCCCGTTGTTGGCCCATAAAGCACAGAAGACAAAGGAGAGGATGCAGACGAGAAGGACGATCAGGGTACCGATCCTGTTTTTATGATCATTCGTGTTTTTCATACCTAAATTCATTATAGAAAAGAAAAGAAAAAAGACAAAATACATCAGGCAATAGAAAATGTGAAAACGCTTCCAAAAAGTACTGTGAACCTATAGTTTTTTGAAAGGTTGTCATATAAAATATAAGAGCAGAATAGTTTGCCTGTTTTTTGGCAACAAGAATCATCCACTTAAACGCAGATAAGCGTCAAAAATCAGAGGAGAAAGAATGAAGAACACTCTATTCACCAAGATCACGAAAGTCTTTCTGGCAGTTCTCCTCCTTTTTAACTGTGTCATCACTCCTGCCACAGTAAAAGGAGAAGACTCTCAGACAGTCTCAGCGATCACGTCGCTTTCTGAACTGGGGAACGGCGATAAGATCGCGATCGTCAACAAGGCTAATCAGAAAGCTCTGAGTCAGACGTATTCCGGTTACTACAACACCGGTGTAGACGTGGCGATCACAGACAACACGATCCCTTACCCGGCAGCTACCGAGATATGGACACTGGGTATTACGGCTGAGGGCAATTATCAGTTCATGACCGCAAGCGGCGGCAAGCTGTCAATGGGTGCAGAGTTCACAAGTACACCGCTTGACAATGCCAATGACACCTGGAAGATCACTCAGGATGCCAGCCAGACAGATGTGTTCTACATCGCCAACAACGGCCGTTCAGGCTATACTCTGGAGTGGCAGGCGGATAAGAACCGGTGGAGTGCATATAATATCGGCACTACCGGTGTTCTCTTCCAGCAGCAGATCTATCTGGTTGAAAAGGCTGTGGAACCAGGAGAAGAGATCCTGGCAGAATCTCTGGTATTAGACCAGGAGACGCTGACTGTGGAGGCCGGCAAGACGGCAAAACTCACAGCGACTGTTTCCCCGGAAGATACGACAGATAAGTCACTTGCCTGGACTTCTTCCAATGAAGGAGTTGCCACAGTAGATGGAACCGGAACTGTCACAGGTGTAGCTCCGGGTGAAGCAACCATCATCGTCGCAACCAGAGATGGTTCCGAACTGACAGCGGAGTGTGCGGTCACCGTAACAGAAAGCACAATACCGGAGTACAACTACGGATTGACGAGCGAACTCGTCACCGGGGACAAGGTCATCATTTATAACGCATCCGCAGGCATGGCTGCCAGCTCCGTACAGAAGAGCAATTACTATGCTGAGGGTGTGGCTTTAACACCGGTCAGTGACGTCATTACTACAAAGGAAGAAACCGTTATATGGGATGTTACGGTAAACGATGACGGCACATATACATTCACGCAGGGAGAAAAGGTACTTGGCGGCACTCAGAAAGTCAATGGCACCAAGACAAACAACAACGTAGTATTTACCGATCCGGTCGCATCAAAGTGGACCCTGGAAGAAGGCAAACGTCTGTATTTAGGCGATCTGCCTTCCAATAAGACCAATGGACACGTGTACTTAGAATGGTATGCAAAGTATACGGAATTCTCTTTATTTGATTATGCAAATCCAGGAACAGATACTGCGTTCATTATGTCTTTCTATAAACGCGTCGTTCCTGTAGAAACTATTACACTGAATCTCACAACGCTGGAACTGACTGTTGATGAACAGGCGACCCTTACAGCTACGGTTACACCGGAAGATGCCAC
>JAFOMB010000186.1 GCA_017419065.1 Erysipelotrichaceae bacterium
ACCTCCAAGATCACCGCGAGGAACCTCATCCGCTACAAGTCCCGCTTCTTCATGACCGTCATCGGCGTCGCCGGCTGTACCGGTCTTCTCGTTGTCGGTTTCGGCATCAAGGACTCCATCTCGGACATCATCCAGATCCAGTACGGGCAGATCTTCGGCTATGACTATCAGGTCGATCTTTCCGATGACCATCACCTGGAGAAGAATCTCGCCATACTCGAAGAGAATCTCGACAACGAAGCGGTCGTCCCGTTCATGACCTATACCACCAGAGCCTATATGGGAAAGGAAGAAGACACCCTCACGGTAGAAGTCATGGATCTGCGTCAGGGAAATGAGATCCTGGGACTAAGGGCAACCGATCGAAAGAGCGAGATCCGCTTCTCCAATGACGGTATCATCCTCTCCCAGAAGTTCGCCATCAACTACGATCTGGAAGAAGGGGACATGATCACCATCGAATCGCAATCCGGGATCAAGCGGGACGTGCGCATCGACAAAATCTGCGAATTCTACTTCCAGCACTATATCTTCATGTCCGATTCCTGCTACAGAAGCCTCTTCGGGGAAGAGGTCCACAAGACTTCGATCGCCATCCGTTCCGAAAACCCGGATTCCCTAAAGAGGGATACAGAGAAACTCGAGGGCTATGTCTCCACAGTCGACTTCACTTCGCTCATCGCCCAGTTTGAAAACATGATCGAAGCCCTCGACTTCATCATCCTGGTCATCATCATCACAGCCGGCTCCCTGGCCTTCGTGGTCCTGATCAACCTCATCGAAGTCAACATCTCAGAACGGACCCGGGAGATCGCTACCCTGAAGGTCCTGGGCTTTAGACCGGGGGAAGTCAACTCCTATCTCTTCAAGGAGATCCTCTTACTGTCTATCATCGGAGGTCTCTTAGGACTTCCGTTAGGCGTCATAGAACACCACTTCATCATGAACGTCATCAATATGGAAATGATCATGTTCGGCATGAACATCTCCCTCTTCTCCTTCTCCGTCTCCTTCTTCATCACCATCCTCTTCACCCTCATCGTCCTCTTCTTCACCAGAAAACATTTACGGGAGATCAGGATGGTCGAATCGTTGAAGTCGGTAGAATAGTGATACAATTTCACTGATGAAAAAGATTCTCTTCTGCTTATTACTGCTGATACCGTCTGTAAAGCCTGCTTTTGAGCAGGCTTTTTTGAGCGCGGACAGCGTGATGGAGAAGGTCGAAGTGCTGCTGCAGTATGAAGAACTGCTGGAAGAAATACGGTCTATCGAAGAGAATGACTACCTCCTATGCTTAGACAGGACAGAAGAGTATGAAAGTCAGGGAAGACTTTTAACAGCCTCTCTTCCTCAGCAGGAAGAACTCATGGAAAAACTGGAAGAAGAACTTCTGTACCAGAAGATGGAATGTCTGTTTCAAAACGGTATCCTGAACAGGAAGGACTACGTTTCTCTTTTGAAAGAAAGAGATCTTGAGGAAGAGAAAGAAGTCCTCTCCTTCTTTGACGATATCGAAAACCTGGAAGGGGATCAGCTGGAACTGAGACTCATTTCCGATCAGAGAAGGAAACTCATCTATGAGTATTATCCGGATATCAAGGAACGCTTTGTCTTAGAAGGACATGAGACGACAAGAGGCGAGATCGTACCGTTTGACTATCATATCGATACGGCTTCCCATTACTACGTCTACGACGAAGACTCCGGAAACCTCAATGTCGCCCATACCGATAATCCACACTGGCCGTTCGACGGCAGGGAGATCTCCTTTACAGAGGAAGACAACCGTCTCATCTGCATCTCCTTTTCTTCGGGAAGACTCTGGGAAACGGAATTCCCTAAAGAGGACTATCCGCTTCCGGCCGACTTCGATGAAAAGAGACCGCAGCTCAGGACAGACCAGGAGAACATCCGGGATCTGACCCATTCCATCATCCAGATGCGCTATATCGCCTCAGAAGAGGAGATCTATCACGACATCTTCATCGAATACAATGACCGCCATTACGACGCTGAAGGCCACATCATCAAAGATGACATCGTGATCTCCGAGACCAATACGGGTTATAACAGCGGCAATGAATACGGCTTCCGCCTCCGCTATTTTCCTTCCTTTGAAGACTATCTCTCTTCTTTGAAGGAACCTTTTATCGTCGGTATCCTGACACCGGAAAGTGTAGGGGAACTGCGATGAAGAGACTCTGGCTCTTATTGTTTCTGGTGCCGTTTCTCCTTGATGCCTTTCAGCCGGTGGAGAAGGGGATAAGGATCAGTGAAACCAGTTTCCCGGATCCTCAGCTCAGGGAAAAGATAGGCACATATGACCCCGATCAGGACGGCATCTTTTCTGAGGAAGAAATCAAAAAGGTCACGGAACTCGACCTGTCTTCTTCGGGCATCGAAAATATACAGGGTCTCTCTGTATTTACATCCCTGAAGTCTTTGAACCTTGCGGACAATCTTATCAAGGAGGCGGATCTGACGTCTTTAAAAGAACTGAAGAGCTTACTGATATACGGGAATGACCTGACAAAACTCAACGTCTCCTCTTTGGAGAAACTGGAAATCCTCTCTTTCGAAGACAATCATCTGGAAGAACTCATCCTTCCATCAGGAGGTCCTTTAAAGGAGCTTCGCGCGGATGACAACGAACTGGCCGTCCTGGATATCTCTTCTTTGAAAGAGCTGGAGGAGTGCAGCTGCGAGAGGAACCATATCGAAAGACTGATCACCGGTCAGAATGAAAGCCTGAGACTCCTCTATTGCGGAGACAACGAGATCGAAGAACTGGATCTCTCGTCTTCGAGGGATCTGGAAGACCTTTCGGCCTATTCCAATCACCTTCGGGAGATCTCCCTACAGGGCAATCCGAATCTGAAACGTCTCATCTTATCGGACAACGAACTGGAGGATATCACGATCGACACGCTGTTCAAGCTGGAACTGCTGTCTTTACGCCACAATGAACTGAAAGACCTCTCTGTCTACAATAACCTCCTTCTGGAATCTCTGGATGTCAGCGACAACGAGATCTCCGTCCTCGACCTCTTCAACAATTCCAAACTCACTTCCCTGGATATCCGGGACAATCCCATCCGTCACATCGATATCTCCCGTACGGCGATCGAGGAATTCCGCATCCGCTGCGATACCTGTCCGCCGATGTTCCGGCATGACGAGGGTATCGAGATCGTCCGGTGATATAATAGAGATAACCATCCTTTCTAACACATGACTTTCGAACATCTTTGGATATAAAGGAGCTGTCTATGAATATGTTTTCACTGTTTATCATGGGTTTCACTGTCTTTGTCGTTCTGTTTATCGTGATCGTGATCGGAAAGGGGGTCGCCCAGTGGGTCTCTAATAATCATTCTCCTGTCTTGGAAGTCAGAGCGACGATGGTCACCAAGCGGAGCAGGGTCTCCCACAGTCATAACGGGGAGTTCACACATATCCGTCATCACTACTACCTGACCTTTGAAGATGAAAACGGCGAGAGAAGGGAATTCGCTGTTACCGGAGAAGACTATGGTCTGGCTGTAGAAGGGGATACAGGGATCCTGACCTTTCAGGGAACCAGGTTCAAGGGATTTGTGAGAGATTGAAATGAAAAAGTCTCGTGAGAGACTTTTCTTATTGACTGTCAATAAAGTCGAACATCTTTTTGTAGTCATGTGTTTCACGTATGAGATCAGCCAGCTGTTCTCGCAGGATAGGATGATAGATGGAGGAGATTACCTGCTTCTCTGAAAGCTGTTCGCAAAGAATATCTTCCAGTTTTTTGAGATCGGGTTGTTCTGAATACTTTTCTTCATAGTATCTGATGACAGATTTTGTTTGGATGTAAGAATGCTTTATGGTTGACAGATGCGAGGCTATCTTTTTGACCTGTTCTTTGTTTCCTGTCTTTTCCAGTGCGTCAAACAGAAAGAGATAGTTCAGTTCAAGAAGAGAAGGATCCTTCATGTATACGTGCAGCAGATGATCGATACACTGTTCGAAATACTTCATGGAGTAGGCGATGATCCCGGCTCTTTTCACTAACTGCAGGCGGTAGTGCTCCGGTACTTTTTTCTGTATGCCGTCATCATGAATCATTAGGAGAAGATACTTATAAGCGCCCGATAGGTTGCCGGTGTCGAATTCGGCATAAGCCAGACCGTCAAGCACACGGAAACGTCTGGAAAAGGAATCAGTATATGCCGGTTCATCGGCCAGCTGCCCGTACTTTACAAGGATTTCATAGGAGGAAAGGATCGTCATATCTCTATAGATTTCGTCGAAACAAAACAGCGAAGTCCCGGCGAGAAAGGATGTCTTCTGACAATAATGTTCCAGCGGCTTCTGTGTCAGATCAAAACGCGATGCTTTGAAAAGATACAGGATGACCAGATTGTATGTGTCTCCCTGCAGAGCGCTGCAGCATTCTTCCAGTACAGGCAAATAAGAAGTGTCATAAAAGCGTCCGTTCAGGTGAAAAAAGACGATCTCCTTGAAAACTCGCAACAGCTCGTTTAGATAGATAGCCTTTTTATGCTTCTCGATCAATCTATCCAGATCTCTGTTCAATGCCATAAAGGCGGATATAGACGCATCTCTCCGGAAAAGACGGATCAGTCTGCTTTGAATAACGATCAGGTCAACATAATCATCTTCATTCTGAGCAAAAACTCTGCCGAGTTTTTCGGCAACTGCGGCATATATCGAATGATTCCGGATATCTTTTCCGTTTTCTATCCGTTGAAGAGTCTTCAAAGAAAAAGTGCGATCACAGAGCGAAACCAGCTCAGTTTGCGTGATATGTCTTTGTTTCCGATAGAAACGGATGAGTTCTCCCAGAAAGGGATACTGCAGAAGATCTTTATCCATACATGTAGATTATAAAAATGATTTCGCTCTTGATTCAAGAAGCTGTCCTTTTTCCGGGCTTTTTAATGATCAGAAATCGTTTTTTCGGAAAGAAGACAGAACTCCCTTTTTCTCAAAAAAGATGATGGACAATAGAAAAAAGGAGGTGAAATCCATAAGATTAATTCTCATAGCTTTGATGGGTCATGGATTCGGGCTGGCTGAAGATCATTCAAATCAGTATAGTATAATGTATTACAGCGCAAACGGCATCCAGGTCAATACTGTTCAAGAATGCGATAATAATGCAATTCTCTACCTTTATGGAGACTGATCATGAAAAAGATAATTCAATTGGTATGTGTTCTTCTGATCTCTACCTGCATAGGTGGCTGTACAAACAAAAGCGAGATGATCAATGGATTCGATCACAATGCGAATTCTATTA
>JAFOMB010000187.1 GCA_017419065.1 Erysipelotrichaceae bacterium
AAGCCGAAGAGGAGCCTTTCTAAGGAATTCTTCTTGGAGTTCTCGATGGCTTCGATCAGGTTGTCGAAACTCTTCTGTCCGAACTTCTCGAGGTTCAGGATAGTATCGCGCTGATTGTGGAGCTTGTAGATATCTTCGAAACTTCTCAATATTCCGGCATTGAAGAAGGCTTCGACCTTCTTTTCTCCGAGGCCGTCGATGTTCATGGCGTTTCTTTCAGCGAAGTGCGCGATGCCGTAGACGAGTCTGGCCGGACAGTCATTGTTGACGCAGAAGTGCGCGGCCTCTCCCGCAAAGCGGTAGAGCTTGCCGCCGCAGACCGGACAGGTATCCGGGAAATGATAGGACTGCTGGGAGCCGTCTCTTTCTTCATGGACGCTGCGTACGACTTCCGGGATGATATCGCCGGCCTTGCGGATGATGACAGTATCGCCGATGCGGATATCCTTTTCCTTTATGTAATCTTCATTGTGCAGTGTCGCATAGGCGACCGTGGTACCGGCCACTTTGACCGGTTCAAAGCGGGCATTCGGAGTACACTTCCCCGTTCTTCCGACCGTGATGAAGATGTCTTTGACGACTGTCCTGACTTCTTCAGCCGGGAACTTGTAGGCGATCGCCCACTTCGGGATACGGGAGGTGAAACCCAGACCCCTCTGCATGGCGTAATCATTGACTTTGATGACCATGCCGTCGATCTCATACGGAAGGTCATGACGTATGACAGCGGTCTCCTCGATGCGTTTGATGACATCTTCGATATTGTCATAAAGACGTATCGTATCGTTGACCCGGAAGCCCAGTCTCTTCGCGTATTCCAGGGATCCGTAATGGGTCGGGGAGTTGACATCTTCCGGTACGTGATACCAGAAGCCCTCTAAGCCTCTCGATGCGCAGATGCGGGAATCGAGCTGGCGGATGGAACCGGCTGCCGCATTTCTCGGATTGGCGAATTCCTCTTCCCCCTTCTCTCTTTTCTCCCGGTTGACTCTTTCAAATGCCGTCTTCGGCATGTATACTTCGCCGCGGATATCGTAGTGCTGAAGATACGGGATCTTCATCGGGATGGAGCGGATGGTGCGCACATTGGAAGTGACATCCTCGCCGACGATGCCGTCCCCTCTCGTGACAGCCTGTTTGAATAGACCGTCCTCATAGATCAGGGACATGGCCAGACCGTCGATCTTGTATTCGACGCAGTATTCGGCATCCGGATAGACTTCTTCGACCTTCCTGGCCCATTCTCTTAATTCATCATAGGAGAAGACATCGCCTAAAGACATCATCGGTCTTTGATGCGTGACTTTCTGAAAGGAAGAAAGGACTTCATAGCCGACTCTCTTTGTGACAGAGTTCGGGTCATCGAGTTCCGGGTATTTCGCCTCCAGTTCTTCCAGTTCCCTGAAAAGCATATCGTATTCGCTGTCGGGAATGGTCGGTCTGTCTAAAACGTGGTATTCATAACTGTAGCGGTCAAGGAGCTTCCTGAGCTCCAGCAGTCTCTCTTTTTCCATGATTCTATTATACCTCAGAGATTTGTCTTCATTCAGAAGCCGTGCTAAAATGATTGAGTGCTTGTTTATTTGTACATTTTTTATTAAGGGGTAAATTATGACAGTAAAAGAAGAAACAGAAATCACGGAAGCACCGGTTGAGATCACGGCCAAGATGCCGTGGAAAGGTCATACCGGCGGCGTTCCTCTCCATCTTGACTATTTTGAGGGTTCCATGTTCGACAAAGTCGAAGAGATCGCCGGGAAATATCCGCACTATATCGCCTTTGACTTCATGGGCCGTTCTACGACCTACAGCGAGATGGTCGCCAACATCATCAAGTGTGCCAAAGCCTTAAAGACCATCGGCATCCGAGAGAACGACTGTGTCACCATCGCCATGCCGAACTGCCCGCAGGCCATCTATGCGTTCTATGCGGTCAACCTGGTCGGCGGTATCGCCAATATGATCCATCCGCTCTCTGCTGAAAAAGAGATCGAATTCTATCTCAATGAATCAGAAAGCATCACGGCGATCACTCTGGATCAGTTCTACCACAAGTTTGAAAGGATCCGTAAGAATACCAAAGTCGTCAACATCGTCATCGCTTCCATCAAGGATGAGCTCTCCCAGCCGATCAAGGCCGGCTATATGATGACAGAAGGCCGGAAGATGGAAAAGATCCCGAAGGACGCTCCGGTCATCCGCTGGAGAGAATTCATGGATCTGTCCAGACACTGCTTCTACAACTACCGCGTCAAGCGTATCGGCAAGAATCCGGCCGTCATGCTGTACTCAGGCGGTACGACCGGCACGACAAAGGGTATCGTCCTCACCAACAAGAACTTCAATGCCTTAGCGGCCCAGATCGTCGCGACCAACCCGATGTTCCAGCCGGGCGACAGGATGTTGGCAGCGATGCCGCTCTTCCACGGCTTCGGACTGGGTGTCTGTATCCACTCCATGCTGGCCAACGGCGGACGCTGTATCCTCATCCCGCGTTTCACCGCGAAGTCCTATGCCAAGCAGATCACCAAATACCGCTGCAACTTCATCGCCGGTGTCCCTACCCTCTATGAAGCCCTGCTGCGTTTACCGTCTATGGAGAACGCCAACCTGTCTTCCTTAAAGGGTGTCTTCTCCGGCGGCGATTCCCTCTCCATCGAACTGAAGAAGAAATTCGACCAGTTCCTCAAGGACCACAAGGCTACCGTCCAGGTCAGAGAAGGCTACGGTACGACTGAAACTGTTACCGCCTGCTGTCTGACACCTGTCCACATGTACAAGGAAGGCTCCATCGGTGTGCCGTTCCCGGATACCTACATCAAGATCGTCGAACCGGGTACTGACAAGGAAGTCCCGTATGGTGAAGAAGGCGAGATTCTCTTGGCCGGACCGACCGTCATGAAGAGATACTGGAACCATCCGGAAGAAACGGCTCAGACACTGAGAAAACACGATGACGGACTCACCTGGGTCTACACCGGCGACCTCGGTACGATGGACAATGAAGGCTTCATCTACTTCAAGGGAAGAGCCAAGAGAATGATCATCTCCTCCGGCTACAACATCTATCCGGGACAGTTGGAAAACATCCTGGATGCGAACGAATACGTTCAGATGTCCTGTGTCATCGGCGTACCGGATGCCTATAAGATGCAGAAGGTCAAAGCCTTCGTCAAGCTCAATCCGGGTGTCGTCAAGAGCGAACAGACAAAACAGGAGATCCTGGACTACTGCCGCAAACACATCGCCAAGTATGCGATGCCGTATGACATCGAATTCCGCGATGAACTGCCGAAGACCCTAGTCGGTAAAGTTGCCTACAGAGTCCTCGAAGAAGAAGAACTCGCCAAGATCAAAGCAGCGGAAGAAGAAAAGAAAGAAGCATAACAATCAATAACCACCACCCGTGATAACGGGTGGTTTTCTCTAAGCCTATAAGGCTTGGGCTTCTCCACTGCGTCTCAAGGCGCTGCCTGATCGAAAGGGGTTCAGGCTCCATTGCGTATTACCTCTGTGGC
>JAFOMB010000188.1 GCA_017419065.1 Erysipelotrichaceae bacterium
AAAGACGATCACCACAACACATCCTATCTCATGGATGCCTCTTTAAACCGCATCCCGATCCCGAAGGACTCCCGTATCTTCTTCTTTTTAGCCAACGCCCAGGATGAAGTACACCGCTTCGCGATCACCTACCACAAGAAACTGCGCCAGAAGGCCATGTACAAGTCCTTCCTGGACGGGATCGAAGGATTAGGTCCGGGATACCGTAAAAAGCTTTTAAACAAATACAAGACCATTACAGCGGTCAAGGGACTGAGCCTGGAAGAACTGCAGTCTGTTTTGCCTCAGAAAGTCGCCTTGAGACTGTATAATAAGATCGAGGAGGAGAGAGATGCTGAAAAACATGAATGACATCCTCACACTGGTCACGCTCCTGTTTATGACAGGTATGACAGTACGCCTGTTTTCAGGTCTTTTTACTGATTCCGACAAGGATGCCGATCACTCCTTCTGGACCTATCTGAAGAACTATCAGGACAACGAAGAAGACTGATGACAGAGACGAATATCCTCTTATTAGCTGCTGTAGCCGTAATGCTTATCGTGATGATCATCACGATTTTTGTATTGCGCAGTTCCCAGAAGAGAAATGAAGACTATCTCCAGTCTCTTTCCAGAGAACTCTCTGCCCAGAAAGAACGGGAGAATCAGAGGGATCTTTCCTTACTAAACGGAATGGCCGATGTCAAGCTGTCTCTCAATAAGGAGTTCATCGACTTCTCCTCGCGTATCAACCGCGATTTCGACGATCTCAACGAGAGGACGACTGACCGGCTTTTACAGATGGAAGGGCGTATCCGCTCCAATCTGGAGGATTCCAGAGAGAAAAGCGATACCGTCTACCGGGATATCATTGAAAGGATGACGAGGATCGATGAAGCGCAGAAGGAGTATTCTTCTCTGTCCAAAGAGATCTCATCGCTGCAGAATATCCTCCAGGATAAAAAGACCCGGGGTATCTTCGGAGAAGTTGAACTCTATCATCTTCTGGAAAGTGTATTGGGAGAAGAGGGGATCCTCTTTAAGAAACAGTGCAGGCTCTCCAATGGTACTATGGTAGATGCCCTGATACTGGCAGGGGAGAAGATCGGGAATATCTGTATCGATTCCAAGTTCCCTCTGGAAAACTACCGGCGCATGGTCGATGAAGATCTCGAGAAAGCTCAGAGAGATAATGCCAGAAAAGCCTTTGAAGCTGACGTAAGGAAGCACATCAGCGATATCCGGGATAAATACATCATCAAGGGAGAAACGGCGGAAATGGCCTTCCTCTTCCTGCCGGCGGAAGCCATCTATTCTGAGATCCTGTCGCACTTCGACAAGGTCGTCGATTATGCCTACCGCTCCAAAGTCTTCTTCGTCTCTCCGACGACGCTTCTTGCCTATCTCACCGCTGTCAAAAACATCTATATCGGTCTGAAGAAAGATGAAAAAGCAGAGGAAATCAGGGGATTATTACAGAATCTCTCAAGAGACTTTGACCTTTTCAAAAAGAGAAGCGATAATCTATATAAACACTTCCAGGAACTAACTGATGATTTCCACGATTTCGAAGTCACCTCCGGTAAGATCCAGAAGCGTTTCCACACCATCTATGACGGAGACCTTCATGAACAAGACCTTTAAAGACATCAAACTCATCTTCTGGACACTGCTGTCCGGCCTCATACATGCCATCGCGCTTTCGACTTTCTCCGGAGCCCATGGTCTATACCCGAGCGGCTTCTCCGGCATCTCAAGACTTTTATCCGACCTCTGCCGGGATTTTCTGCATTTTGACCTGCCGTTCTACATCCCGTATCTCATCCTGAACATCATCGCCATCCTGCTCGTCTATAAGAGCATCGGTCACCGTTTCACGATCTACTCGCTCATCCAGGTCATCACAGTATCTGTCTTAACGACCTATCTGAAGCCTTTCACGATCGTCGACGACATGCTGCTGGTCTCCGTCTTCGGCGGCATCATCAACGGTTTCGGCATCTCCTTAGCCCTGCAGCACAATTCCTCGAGCGGCGGCACTGATTTCATCGCCATCTACGTCTCGAATAAATACAAGCGTTCGATCTGGACGGAGATCCTGGCTCTCAATGTCTGTGTCCTGATACTGGCCGGGCTCGTCTATGGCTGGGAGAGG
>JAFOMB010000189.1 GCA_017419065.1 Erysipelotrichaceae bacterium
AAGAAGATGATGTCATAGCCTGTGACCATGCAGGAAGTCGGGAAGTATCTCTTGAGATCTTCCGTCTCTTCCGGCCATCCCAGAGTTGAGAAAGGCCAGAGAGCACTGGAGAACCAGGTGTCCAGGACATCTTCATCCTGTACATAGTTCTCGATATCTTTCGGCGGATCGACTTCACAATAGATCTCGCCTGTTTCCTTGCGATACCAGACAGGGATCCTGTGTCCCCACCATAACTGACGGGAGATGCACCAGTCTTCGATATTCTCCAGCCACTGGGCAAAGGTCTTTTCAAAACGCTTCGGATAGAAGTTGATCTTGGTATCTTCGTTTTCCTGATTCTTTAGGACCGCTTCTGCCAGAGGCTTCATTCTGACGAACCACTGCTTGGACAGATACGGTTCCACCATGACACCGGTCCTTTCGGAATGACCGACATTATGGACGATTTCTTCTTCCTTGACGAAATTTCCTTCTTCCTTGATCTTCTCCACGAGTCTCTTGCGGCATTCATAGCGGTCTAAGCCGTTGTATTCCCCGGCCAGTTCGTTCATCGTGCCGTCTTCATTCATACAGATAGGCATCGCTAAATTATGTCTTCTGGCGATCTGATAGTCGTTAGGGTCATGGGCCGGCGTACACTTCATGGCACCGGTACCGAAACCGATCTCGATATAGTCATCACCGATGATAGGAAGTTCTTTTCCATTCGCCGGATTGATGCAGGTCTTTCCGATCAGGTGATTGAGCTTTTCATCTTCCGGATGGACAACGACACAGACATCCCCGAACATGGTCTCCGGTCTTGTGGTAGCGACATCAAAGGTCTCCTCACTGTCGGTGAGATGATACCGGAAATAGAACATCGAACCCTTGACTTCCTTGTGGATGACTTCGATATTGCTCAAAGCTGTACGGGCCTGCGGATCCCAGTTGATGACTCTTTCACCCTGATAGATCAGACCTTCCTTATAGTAGTCGACAAAGACCTTGGCGACCGCTTTGGAAAGACCTTCATCCAGTGTGAAGCGTTCTTTGCGGTAATCGACGGAGATGCCGAGCTTTGCCCACTGCGAACGGATGAAGTCGGAGTATTCCGCCTTCCATTCCCAGGCTTTCTCCAGGAAGGCCTCTCTGCCGATATCATAACGGGAGATCCCCTGTTCCTTTAATCTGGCATCGACCTTGGCCTGTGTCGCGATACCTGCGTGGTCCATACCAGGGACCCACAGGACATCATAGCCTTTTAAACGGTTATAACGGGCTAAAAGATCCTGCAGCGTGTTGTCCATCGCATGACCCAGGTGCAGTTTTCCGGTGACGTTCGGCGGAGGGATAACGATACAGTAAGGCTTCTTGGACATATCGCCGCATTCAAAGTAATGCCTGTCCAGCCATTCCTGATACTTCCCCTCTTCGACTTGTTTGTGATCGTACTTGCTTTCTAACATAGAGACCTCCTATTCGTAAAAAAGACGCCCAAAGGACGTCTTCACGTGGTACCACCTTATTTCGCAGTTTCCTGCCTCTTCTCTTAACGCGAGCGACGCATCAGACTACTTCCTTCATCCGATGAACTCCAAGACGACTTCGCTTTCTTCCTTCCGTATCCCTTTCACCATCCGGGATATCTCTGATTGTCACAGAAAGAGGCTTTCTTCTCTTCTCAGTCCTCTAAATTATAGAGAATTTTATTAAAATAGACAAGATGCATTCAAAAAGAAGGCTTTTTCAGCCTTCTTTAGTAACGTGAATCAAGGTATTCCTTCAGCTCCTCCGTTCCCTGTTTGCGGTAGGCACTCACATAGAAGGAAGTGAAGTCTTCCGGGAAGAGAGATCTGAAGAGTTTCTTCTGTTTGAAGAGTTCATTGCCGGAGAGCTTATCGGTCTTATTGAAGACCACGATGAACGGGATCTCCTTTTCTTTCAGATACTCATACATGTCCATGTCATCCTTTGTCGGGACATGACGGACATCGAGGATCAGGATGGCCAGTTTCAGGGCTTTTCTGCCGTTGAAGTAGCCTTCCATGAGATCACCGAAGTCGATGAGTTCCTGATCAGATCTCTTCGCATAGCCGTATCCCGGCGCATCCGCGAAGCTTCTCCCCTCTCCCAGCGAGAAGAAGTTCAGCATCTTCGTCTTTCCCGGGGTCTTTCCGACATAGGCGGTGGACTTTCCATATAAGGCATTGATCAGAGAGGACTTCCCGACATTGGACTTGCCGATGAAGATGATCTCGCTGCTGCTCTCCGGAAAGTCTTCCGGTCTCTTCGCGCTCTTGATGAACTCAGGCATTGACCAGAGCCTCTTTGATGACCTGATCGACTCTTTCCACCGGAACGAAGGTGATCTTTTCCTTGACTTCTTCCGGGATGTCATCGAGGTCTTTCACATTGCCCTTCGGGATGATGATACGGGTGATGCCGGAACGGTGGGCAGCCAGGGATTTCTCCTTGAGACCGCCGATCGGCAGGACATTGCCGCGCAATGTGACTTCCCCGGTCATCGCCAGGTTCGCGTGGACAGGCGTCAGCGTGATGGCAGACAAGAGAGCTGTCGTGATCGTCACACCGGCAGAAGGACCGTCTTTCGGGACAGCGCCTTCCGGGACATGGAGATGGATATCGTGTTCATCGAAGAACTTGATGTCGATCTTGTATTTGCGGGCATTGGCCTTGATGTAGTCAAGAGCGATCTTGGTGGATTCCACCATGACATCGCCTAACTGTCCAGTGACGATGAGCTTGCCCTTGCCTTCGAAATAGTTGACTTCCACCGGCAGGATATCACCGCCGAAGGAGGTATAGGCCAGTCCGGTGACGACACCGATCTGATCCTTCTTTTCCTTGGTTCCGAAGTCGAAGATCTCATGGCCAAGCCACTTCTGGATAAGGGCCTTGGTGATGCGGACAGACTTCTTCTTGTCCTTTAAGATCTCCAGGACCGTCTTCCGGCAGAGAGCTCCGATCTGTCTTTCCAGCTGTCTCACACCGGCTTCTCTGGTGTAATGACGGATGAGATAGAGGATTCTGTCATCATCGAGGACCATCTGTCCGGATTTCAGACCGTTGGTGTTCATCTGCTTCGGGATCAGGTGATCCTTGGCGATATGCAGCTTCTCTACTTCCGTATAGGAAGAAAGATTGATGATCTCCAGTCTGTCATATAAGGCAGCCGGGATGTTTTCCGCATAGTTCGCCGTAGCGATGAAGAGGACATCGGAGAGATCATACGGTTCTTCGAGGTAGTGATCGGAGAACTGGTTGTTCTGCTCCGGATCCAGGACTTCCAGCATGGCGGAAGACGGATCGCCCTTGTAGTCGGAAGACATCTTGTCGATCTCATCGATCAGGAAGACCGGATTGAGTGTACCGGCTCTCTTCATGCCCTGAATGATACGTCCCGGCATGGAGCCTAAGTACGTGCGTCTGTGGCCTCTGATCTCTGCTTCATCCTTGACACCTCCCAGGGAGATCTTGATGAACTTCCTGTCGAGGGCTCTGGCAACAGACTTCGCCAGGGATGTCTTACCGACACCCGGCGGACCGACCAGACAGATGATCGGCGACTTCAGGGAGTTCGTCATCTGCTTGACAGCCAGATACTCCAGTATTCTCTCTTTTACCTTGGTGAGACCGTAGTGGTCTTCATCGAGGATCTGCTGAGCTAAGGCTAAGTCGTTGTTGTCTTCGGATTTCTGATACCACGGGACATCCAGCAGCCATTCGAGATAGGAACGGATGACACCGGATTCGCCGGAGGACGGCGGCAGCATCTCATAGTGACCGAATTCCTCTCTGGCCTTCTTCTTGATGGCTTCCGGATACGGATTGTTTTCCAGTTTCTCCTTCAGATCATCGATATCGCCGTAGTTCTTATTGTCACCCAGCTCATCTTTGATGGCCTTGAGTTTCTCACGTAAGTAGTAGTCCTTCTGACCGTCTTCGATCTGTTCCTTGACTTTCTCATTAAGTTCTTTCTCAATGATATCCATCTGCTGTTCGTGATAGATGGTCTCCAGCATCATCTCGAGTCTCTTCTTGACGCTGAGTTCTTCCAGGAATTGCTGTTTCTCCTTGGATCCCTGCACATAGATCTGCGCGAAGGTATCCGCTAAGGAAGAAGCTGTCCTGGCGTCAAAAGATATCAGAGTCGAAACAGAGAATCCGGCACGGGAATACTTCGCGGCGATCGCGTTGAATTCCTTGATCGCTCTTTTGGTGAGCGACTGGATCTCCTGTTCGTCCTGTACCTCATCTTCCAGCAGTTCGACTTCGACGTGATTGACGCCGTCCTTTAAGAAGGCGGTATGGATGAGGCATCTGCGGATACCGGTGAAGATCACTCTCAGATGATCGTCACGGACTCTTGAGTTCTTGATACGGCAGACAGTACCTACTTTATAGACATCGTCGAGCGTAGGCGAATCGACAGTCAGATCGGTCTGGGAGACCAGAACGATATTGATGTTGTGGTTGATGGCGTAATTGACCGCGTCAATGGAGACATTGCGTCCCACTTCGATGGTCATGTCCTGTAAAGGAAAGATGACAGCGCCTCTGGTGCACAGAAGCGGATACGATATCATCTGATTCATGCGTGTCCCTCCTTTTCTTTAGAAAAAGACGCGGAAGCGTCTTTTAGTGTGTTTTGACAAAGTCCAGTGCGAGAGACTTGAGGAGATCCTTCTTCAGCATGTCGGCATTGAGGACACTCTTGATGTCTTCGACCTTCATACCGTAGGCATCGGCCCATCTCTGGTACTCCTTCTCGACGTCTTCATCGGTAGGAGCGAGATTTTCAGCCTTGGCGATCGCCTCGAGGATGAGATCCATCTTGACTCTCTTTTCCGCACTTTCCTTCTGCGCTTCTCTGAATGATTCCATCGTCTGGTTCGTGATCTTCAGGAAGTCATTGAGTGTGACGCCCTGCTGATTGAACTGTGATTCATAGTTCCGGATGGAATTTTCGACTTCTTCATTGATCATGACTTCCGGAATGTCGATGACCGTGTTTTCAGCGAGCTTGTCCATCAGCTGATTGGTAGCTGTAGATGTCGCATCGTTGACCTTTCTGTCCATGATCTGCTTGCGGAAGTGCTCCTTCAGTTCATCGACAGTGTTCACATTTTCCAATGCCAGGGACTTGACGAATTCATCGTTGAGTTCCGGCAGGACTTTCTTCTTGATCTCGTGGACCGTGACCTTGAAGACGGCTTCCTGGCCGGCCAGATCTTCTGCCTGATAGTCTTCCGGGAAAGTCAGGGTGATGTCCTTGCTTTCCTCGGACTTCATGCCGACGAGCTGTTCTTCAAAACCAGGGATGAAGGAATGGGAACCGATACCGAGATCGTAGTTCTCTCCCTTGCCGCCCGGGAAGGCAACACCGTCCTTGAAGCCTTCAAAGTCGATGACAGCGGTATCGCCCATTTCGACTTCGCCGTCTTCCTTCAGTTCCAGATCGGCCTTTCTGTTGAGCTGTGTGTCGATCTCAAGCTGGATCTCCTCATCGGAAACCGTCTGTTCCGGAACTTCATAACCGAGTTCCTTGTACTGACCTAAGACGACATCCGGTTTGACAGGACATTCGAAGACCAGTGTGCAGGCTTCCGGAGAAAGCTTGTCGATCTTGAGTTCCGGTCTGTCGATGAGTTCGACTTCGTGTTCCTTGATGCAGTCTTCGAGTGTCTGCTGAGCGATCGCTTCGACAGCATCGAGAAGAATGCTGTTTTCGCTGACGGCCTGCTTTACCAGATTCTTCGGGGCCTGGCCCTTGCGGAAACCTTTGATCTCGACTCTCTGTGCTATTTTATGAAAGGCTTTCTCCTGAGCTTTTGCCCAGACATCCTTGTCGATTTCACATGTGATTTCTGCTTTTGCGTTTTCAATTTTCTTATACTCTGACATAGTAACCTCCGTATGGCTTAATTATTATAGCAAAAACGTATTTTAAATACTAGTTCTACAATTTTACGTAAAACTTCTATAAAATAATGATTGTGTTTATAGGGGGTTTTTCACATGACGATCGGCTTCGACAACAAGAAATACATCCGTCTTCAGTCTCAGAATATCCGCAAGAGAGTTTCCAAATTCAACAAGCTCTACATCGAATTCGGCGGCAAGCTCTTTGACGACTTCCACGCTTCCCGTGTATGTCCGGGATTCGAGCCGGATTCCAAGATCAAGATGCTTCTGAAACTGAAGGACAAAGTCGAGATGATGCTGGTGATCAACGCCAATGACATCGAGAAAAACAAGATGAGAGGCGACCTCGGGATCACCTATTCCCAGGATCTGATGCGTCTCATCGATGCCTTCCGCTTAGTCGGACTTGATGTTGGCTCTGTCGTCATCACCCAGTTCACCAAGCAGGAAAACGCCGTCAAGCTGCGCAAGACACTGGAGAAAGACGGTATCAAAGTCGCCTATCATTATCCGATCGACAATTACCCGAATGATATCGACACCATCCTCTCCAAGAACGGCTTCGGAAAGAATGAATACGTCGAGACTCATAAAGACATCGTCGTCGTGACAGCCCCGGGACCGGGTTCCGGCAAGATGGCCACCTGCCTCTCCCAGATGTACCACGACAATCTCAAGGGCATACAGTCCGGCTATGCGAAATTCGAGACCTTCCCGGTCTGGAACCTCCCGCTCAATCATCCGATCAATCTGGCCTATGAAGCAGCGACGCTCGATCTCAACGACATCAACATGATCGACCCGTTCCACTTAGAGGCCTACAATAAGATCTCCGTCAACTACAACCGCGATGTCGAGACCTTCCCGGTCCTCAACGACCTGCTGATCCGCATCATGGGCAAGCAGATCTACAAGTCCCCTACCGATATGGGCGTCAATATGATCGGTTTCTGCATCTCCGATGAAGAGGCCTGCATACGCGCATCCAAGGAAGAGATCATCCGCCGCTATTACGATACCTTAGTCGCGATCAGAAAGGCAGGGGATGGCGAAGAAGCCCTCGCCAAGGTCGAGACCATCATGAAGAAAGCCGGCATTGAAAAGACCGACCGCAAAGTCGTCTCTGCGGCTCTCGAACTCGCCAATAAGACAAAGGAACCGGCTGTCGCCATCGAACTCGCCGATGGACGCATCATCACCGGAAAGACTTCCAAGCTTCTCGGTGCTGCTTCTGCCTGTATGCTCAATTCCCTGAAAGCCATCGCCGGGATCCCGGATATCCACCTGTTATCGCAGTTCGTTTTAGAGCCGATTCAGGAGCTCAAGACGAAATATCTCAGAGGAAACAATCCGCGACTCCATACCGATGAAGTCCTGATCGCCCTGTCTGTCTCCTCCCGCACTTCCGAGATCTGTCTGTCCGCTTTACAGGCACTCTCCCAGTTAAAGGACTGCGAGATCCACTCCTCCGTCATCCTGTCGGAAGTCGATGTCAAGACAATCAAAAAGTTAGGCATGCACCTAACTCAGGAACCGATCTATCAGACCAAGAAACTCTATCACTCCAACTGATCCTTCCTGCAGAAGGAAGTAAACGGACATCCCTCGCAAAGAGGACCCCTGGCTTTACAGGTATAGCGTCCAAAGAAGATGAACTGATGATGCAGCTTCCCCCATTTCTCTTTCGGGAAAGCTCTCATCAGTTTTTTTTCGATCACATCGACGTCATCTTCCTTCTTGGCGATGCCGAGCCTCTTGGATACACGGGAGACATGGGTATCGACCGCAAAGGCCGGGACATCGAAACAGTTGGACAGGATGACATTGGCTGTCTTCCTTCCCACACCCGGAAGAGCTTCCAGATCTTCCCTTTTCTCCGGGACGATCCCGTTATATCTTTCAACGAGGACTTTTGACAGGGCGATGATGTTTTTCGCCTTGTTTTTATAGAGGCCGACCGGTTTGATGATGGCCATCACTTCCTCAAGATCCGCTTCCGATAAGGCCTTCGCATCCGGATATCTTCTAAACAGCTCCGGTGTGACGGAATTGACTCTTTCATCCGTCGTCTGCGCCGACATCGTCACGGCGATCAGCAGTTCAAAATGCGAACGGTGGTTCAGTTCGCAATGCGCCTGAGGATAAAGGGACTCCAGTCCCTCCATGATCTCATTACTTCTTTTCATGATTCCGCAATATCCCTTCGATATAGGCCATGTTCAGCTTCCTGGCACCGTCCGCCAGACGCAGGGCTTCCAAAAAACTCTGCTGTCCATAGGCACCGATCAGGTCGCTGGCCTTCTGCAGTTCACTGGTACTCAAAGGTCTGCCGAAGACGATATCCAGGGTGTTGTAGACATCCGCGTTCTCGCTGGCCTCATAGCGCTCCGTATCGAACTCGAAGAGTTCATCGATATCGAAGACGACACCCTTTCCGCTGCTGACGATCTTCAGATAGTGCTTGGAGACGAGTGTCGACAGGATGTCATCGAGTTCCCTGTCCTTGATCTGAAGCTTCTCGCAGAGATAAGTCGAAGATAAAGAGATATGGTTCTTCTGCGCATGATCTACCAAGAGAAGCAGAAGCGTCTCTTTCGCTCCGAGATGGAGCTTTTCCATATTCTCCAGTATCCAGGCCTGTTTATTGAAATAGGATTCCTTATACCACTTCTTCATCCGCAGATCCTCACGATCTTTTCCGTGAGTACAGCGGAATTCTCGCAGGCCAGTTCGAGATTGAAATCGAAGTTCTTGAAGTCTCCCTGTACCAGTGTCGCATCAGAGATGGAACGGATGATGAGGAACGGGGTATCAAAGCGGGAAGCGGTACGGGCAACGGAAGAGCCTTCCATTTCACCGCAGAGAGCTTCCGGATAGTACTTCAGGATGGTATTCACCTGGCTCTTCTTATAGATGAAGGATTCCCCGGAGACGATGCCGCCGATGCTGACCGGCACATCGCACTTGATCTTCTTCACTTTCTTTAAGAGTTCCGGATCGACAGGAAAGGTCATTCTCTCGCAGTCGAATCCTCTTGTCCATTCCGGTACCGGGACATCGATATCCCAGTCAGCGGCCTTGTCGGATACGACGATGTCTCCGACATGGACATCCTTGTTCAAAGAGCCGGCACAGCCGGTATTGATCAGTAAGGATGGATGATAGCGCAAGATCATCACCGTGGTGATGATGGCTGCGTTGGTCTTGCCGATACCGCATTTCGCCAGAACGGTTTCCTTTCCCTTCAATGTCCCATGATGAAAGAGAAAGCCGTTTCTCTTTTCTTCCCGGACATCCTTCATTCTCTTTAAGATCGAATTTCTTTCTTCTTCCATTGCCGCAATGATCCCAATCATAGTTTTTCTCCTATCATCATCACTTTTTCATCTTCTATGAAATCTTCATAGACTCTGACGGTAAATCCCGTCTCTTCCATCATTTTTCGGACATCTTCTATCGGATAGACATACTGCAGGTGATCTTCCTGTATCATCCTGTCCTTTTCATAGAAGGTGAAGTGCTCCTGAAGGATACTCTCATCAGGATCCGAGAGGATGCTCCAGAAATACGGGACGCCGGAAACGATACCTTCCTCGATGTACTCCTCTTCGAATTCTTCCAGTCTTTTAACGGAATGCATGTCGAAGAGCAGATGTCCTCCCTCTTCCAGGTGTTCATAGGAACGGCGTAAGAAGGAAAGAAAGCCTTCTCTGTCCAGATAGTTGACGGAATCGACGATCGCGAAGATCAGATCGAAACGCTTCTCTAAAGAGAAATCCGTCATATCGAGGAGGAGATAGTCTCCGCGGTAGTTGTTTTTGGAGGCTTCCTTCATGTCCTCAGAGATATCGGAAGCCGTGATGTCATAGCCCTTTTCTTCCAGGATACCGGTGATCAGCGCACTGCCGGATGCCAGTTCCAGGATGTGTTCCGGGTGAAGGGCTTCGATCTTCTCCAGCCACAAAGGCAGAGCTTCCTCATCCTGAAGAAGTTCATCGTAGTAATAGGCCAGTTTTTCG
>JAFOMB010000190.1 GCA_017419065.1 Erysipelotrichaceae bacterium
CCCCTTCCTTCGTCAGGATGGACATCGTATAGGAGTCTTCCTCGAGAAGGACGGAGATGCGCGGGGTATAGTTCGGATCATCCGGTTCGTATTCCCTGGTAGCCAGGGCCTCCTCAAAGGTCTTTCCTTCCTTCAGGAAGTCATAGATGGTATCGGTCTGATTTCCGTTGGTCAGGATCAGTTTGTCTTCATAAGGACGCATGGCGTTATAGATGATGAGAGACGGATCGGCGACCCTGGAAGGATCATAGGCATCGGTATAGAGGATGCCGTCTTTCATCTTGAAGACGCGGTTGCGGCTGTTGGCACTCCGGCCCATGATGAATTAGGCCAGGACTCTTTCTCCCTGATAAGATCCGGCGAAGATCCCTCTTCCCGGATAACGGTTGTCTTTTAAATACTCGAAGAGATTCATTCCGGGATCTCCTCATAGTTTCCGTCTTCATTCTTTCTGAATAAAGGCAGTCTTTCCAGGAAGATGATATCTTCTCTTTTGGCGGCGTCCCCTTCCGCCAGGATGCAGGCCTTCTTTTCGACGATGGCTCCGGCTTTTCCGACGAGGTCTTCCAGGGCTTTCAGGGAATCGCCGGTAGAGACGACATCATCGAGGAGACAGACTTTCTTTCCCTCGATCTTTTGCCTGTCGCTGCCATCAAGGAAGAGATGCTGGATGGAAGCCGTCGTGATCGACTTGACAGAAGTTTCCAGAGAGTCCTTCATATAGCTTTTCTCCGACTTTCTGGCGACAACGAAGTACGGATGACCTAAGAGCTTGCTGATCTCATAGGCCAGTGCAATGCCCTTGGCTTCGGCTGTCACGATGACATCGCATCCGGTGATCTGCTTTGCGATCAAAGGGGCAGCGTTCCTGACAAGTTCCGTATCGGAGATGACGACGAAACTCGCAAAGGCCAGTTTCTCATCGATGGCGACAAAGGGCAGCTCCCTTGTCACACCTGCAACTTTCAAAGAGTAAGTATCCATATTCTTCACCTCACGTTATCAGTATACATAAAAGACTGCGGAAAGTAAGAGACAGTTTTTTCTGCAGATAAAAGCCCGGTGTCACGGGCGGTTGAGAAGATTGTATTCCGAAGGAGACATCCCGTATTCCTTTTTGAAGGCCCGAAAGAAACTGGAGTACTCCCGGAATCCGCTGATGGTACAGGCTTCCTTGATCGCTGTCCCGCTGCGCATGGCATCCGTACAGGCATTTAGACGCTTCTTCAGGATGTACTGATGGAGGGACAGGCCGGTGCTTTCCTGAAACAGATGGGCGATGTAATACCTGCTCAGAAAGAACTCAGAGGACAGCTTCCGCAAAGAGAGATCTTCTTCCAGATGGGAATCGATATAGGAAGCGATGGCTTCATAAGCGGAGTATTCCTCTTTAGACTGTTTCGGATTCTCCTGTTCATAGGCGCTGCGGCTGAGGTGCAGGATGAGATCGCGGATGCCGAGAGCTGTCTTCGTGTCCTTTCCGTAACGGCCTGTATTGAGTTCATCGAGAAGGGAGAAGAGCTTCCCGCGTAATGCATTGAAGGAAACAGCATCATAGTGATGGATGTAGCGTTTTTCCTTTGAGCACCGGAAGATATAGACGTAGTCTTCGGATTCTGAAAGCAGTTTTTCAACGTGTTCGCGGGAGATCCAGAAGACAAAGCGCCGGTAAGGGATCTCGCCGTTTTGTATGAGGGCCTGATGTCTTATGCCCGGAGGGATCAGGATGACATCCCCCGGACGGAGAGGATATTTCTTCTTTTCGATATCCATGGCTACTTCCCCTTCTACGAAGAAGTAGAATTCATAGTAGTCGTGAGAGTGGGAACCGACACTTTGAAAGTGAAGATCGCTGTAGTAGTAGATCTCAAAGTCTTTTGACAGCATGTACTGTCTCTTATTGAAGACAGAACGCAGTTTCTTTTTCATGATTTGATTTTACCGCAACTTTTGCAATGTTCGCAACAAGTCAGACAATGTTTCCGGGACGGGGTTTTTCTTATAACTTGAATTGTCAAACCAAACGCAACTCTGTTGAATAATAGATTTCATAAGGTGTTCTGTAACCAAGACATTTGCGAGGTCTTTTGTTGATCTTGTCGAATATCTCCCGGATCAGTTCATCGCTCTTGTCATCGAGAGTCTC
>JAFOMB010000191.1 GCA_017419065.1 Erysipelotrichaceae bacterium
CTGAGTTTCTCCTCGATCTCTTTCTCGGACAGCAGATTCTTGAGACCGATGATCTTGACGTTGTCTTTATGCTTGGAAAGATCGTTCTCGAAAGCTGTCGAACAGAATACGAGATCATAGTTGTCGATAGATGACTTGGCATCTCCGACACTGGAATGAGTGATATCGCAGTCGAGACTCAGTTTACGGAACACGTTGCCGACTTTGATACCGATCAGGACACTGGATCCCATGCCGTTTCCGCAGGCTACTAATACTTTATACATCGATTCATCCTCCTATTACTTGATGAACTGATCGATGAGTTCTGTCATACGTCCTACAAGACGTCTGATCAGTTCCTCACCTTTTTCTTTTGTTGAAATGGTCGGATCTCCCGGGGCGCCGGTGGCGGTGTATTCTTCCCACGGCATGCAGCGGAAATCCATCGTACAGGTGTCTTCCGGATATTCGATGACCGCTCTTTCCAGGTGGACGAGTTCCGGTCTGACTGCCAGCATCATCGAAGTTTCGAATTCTGCCGCATGCATGCCGTTGCCCTTCCACATAGGAGCTTCCATGACTCCCTGGGAGAGTTTCACATAGTCCGGATAAGCGAAGTAGAACACGTTTTTGAAATCATAGTTGTCATAGAGGACTCTGGCCGCTTTTTTCATGGCCGGAGCATTCCCCAGGTGGCCGGAGTGGAAGATGACGTTTTTCACGCCGTGTCTTTTCAAACTCAGGGCTACTTCCACGAGCACGGAGACGATCGTCTCTTCGGAAAGGGATATAGCTCCCGGAAAGTTCCTGGTAGACCATACCTGGCCAAATGGGAAGATCGGAAGGAGCAGGCAACCCGTCTTCTCCGCCAGGCGTTTACTCATCTCGAAACCCAAGGCATTATCTACACAGAGAGGAAGATGATAGCCGTGTTCTTCTACCGAACCAAGCGGCACTATGACTCCTCTCACCTTCGGCAGGAGTTCTTTCATCTCCGGCCAGGAATATTCGTCATACATGATGTTCATATGCGTTCTCCTTCATTGATGCGATATAGAGCAGATTATTCGTTAGCTTCAGCAGCTTTCTTTTCTTTGACACCTTCCCAGTCTGTCAGGACATCCCAATAGTATTTTTTCTGGTTGTGGTACTGAAGTTGAGGAATAAGGATGCAGATAACGATAGATAATACGACACCGATGATCTTCAGGTTTTCCAGGAGCAGACCGATCCATGGCCAGAAGAATTCGAAGTCGAAGTTTCCGTACCAGCCGCCATAAGTAGCTGTCAGGAAGTGACCGGCCGCGAAAGCACCGATAGAAGCCTGGATGATGCCGGAGAGGAAGCAGCAGACGACGACAGCCTTGATGCCGCCCTTCTTGTTGGCGAAACCGGCGATAGTCGCGTTATCGAAGAAGACAGGGACGAAACCGGTGATGATCAGGACCGGGCTCTTGAAGACGATGAGACCGAGGATGATCAGGATCTGGCCGGCTAAGCCACATAAGAAGCCCATCATGACCGCATTGGTCGGGACGAAGCCGTAAGTGGCTGCGCAGTCGATACCGGCAGCAGAACCCGGAAGGAGTTTTGCGGAAATGCCGTGGAACGCAGCAGACAG
>JAFOMB010000192.1 GCA_017419065.1 Erysipelotrichaceae bacterium
GAAGATGGAATTCGCGGAACTGACGAAGGACATCTCCTATCTGGAGTCTCTGATCAATTCCAAAGAGGTCATGGATTCTCTTCTGACAAAGGAACTCGAGGAAGTCAATAAGACCATCGTCACGCCGAGAAAGACCACGATTGAAGAAGAAGTCGAGGAACTCGTCGTCGATAAGACCTCGATGATCCCGAATGAATCCTGCTATATCTGTGTCAGCCGGGACGGCTATCTCAAGAGATTCTCCGAGAGAGCCTACGCAGCCAATGAAGGACAGCTGCCTGCCACCAAGGACAGCGACTTCCTCATCGGCATCAAGGCCTGTGATACACTGGACACCTTACTGTTGTTTACACAGAAGGGGAACTATATCTATTTACCGGTCTACCGTATCGATGAGTGCCGGTTCAAGGATCTCGGCAAGCATGTCTCCGCCTACGTCAAGATGGATTCGCAGGAGGACATCGTCGCCGCTATTCTCGTCAAGAACTTCAATACCTATGCCTTTGTCGTCTCCTTAAGTAAGAAAGGCATGATCAAGAAGACGAGCTTACCGAAATACGATGTCAGCCGTTCCTCCAAGAGCCTCGGTGCCATGAAGCTCAGAGAAGGCGATGAAGTCGTCTCTGTGAAGGTGTGCTACCAGGATGATGATCTGATCGTCGTCACGAAAAACGGCTTCTACAACCGCTATTCCGAGGCTATCCTGCAGGATCTGGCTGTCAGAGCCCAGGGTGTCTCCGCCATCTCCGTCAAGGATGATGAAGCGGTCGCTGTCGTTCCGTTCCGGAAGGACGGTAATGAGCTCTATCTCTGTTCGCAAAAGGGTTCCATGAAGCGCATCCATATCGATGCCATCCCTCTTACCAACAGAGCCGTCAAGGGAGGCCGTCTGTATAAACAGACCAAGACCAACCCGAACTATCTGATCAAGGCCGACAGCGTCTCTGCCTATCTGTCCTATTATATCGATGACGGTGAACTCAAGATCATGGATGTCAAGGATGTTCCGTTCATGGATATCGATGCGACTTTCTCTTCTCCGATCGATGTCAAAGCCCCGTTCTCCTTACTGAAGAGCGATATGAGCGACATCATCACAGCTGAGATCGTCGACTTCCCGGAAGACTATCAGAAAGAAGAGTCTTCCATCCTGCAGACAAATCTCTTTGACGAATGAGCCTGTTTACTGCTGATGAATACCTGGAGGATCTGTTCAGCTTCGACGCGGAAGAATACCGACGCCGGGGTTTTTCCGTGATCCTCCTGGATATCGACAATACGCTTTCTCCTCACTACGCCCAGCGTCCGGATGAGAAAGTAAAGGGATTCCTGTGGAAGCTCTCCAATGCGGGCTTTCGGGTCATTCTCTTATCCAATAATACAAAAGAGAGAGTCGCTACCTACGCGAAGAATCTTCCGGTAGAGTACTGGTATTTCTCCCTGAAACCGATCGGCCTCAGCTATGAATACCTCATACGGAAGAAACACTTAAAGAAGGAAGAGATCCTCTGTATCGGTGATCAGATGCTGACAGATGTCCTGGGAGGCAATCTCCGGGGTCTTCATACCATCTGCGTCAAACCGCTGGAAGACAAAGACAATCTTCCGGGCACGATCAGCCGTGCCCTAGAAAGGGTGATACGACATGTCGGAAAGAAAATGTAAGGGCTGCGGGATCCCTTTACAGAGCGAAGATCCCAAGGCTTACGGCTATATCCGGAAGGACGATCAGGCGTATTGCCAGCGCTGCTACCGCCTCATACACTATGGGGAAAGAAAAGACTTAGGCAAACGCTATGTGAAGAATAAAGATGTCCTGGACATCTATGAGAAGTATTCCTCGGATGTCATCGTCCTGGTCATCGATGTCTATGAAGTCCTCTTCTCCGATATCTCGGACATTCTGGAGCGTTTTGACGGCCACCGCGTCATCTTCGTTCTCTCCAAGTGCGATCTATTGCCTGAAGACTTCTCGCAGGACATCCTGCAGGAGAGAGTCACTGCTGTTTTAAAGAAATACGCCGGTCACATCGAGATCGTCGATCTCCTGCTGACTTCCTCTAAAGATCCGGGTTTCCCGTCTTTCTTCAAGAGTGTTCTCGACGATCATAAACTGAAGAAGGCCGTCTTTGCGGGAAGGGCGAATGCCGGAAAATCCTCCCTGATCAACCGCTTGCTGGGCAACGATGATCTCACAGTCTCCCGCTATCCGGGCACGACTTTAAGCGATGTCGTCATAAAGGACAGGGAGTATACCTATATCGACACCCCGGGACTCTACGATCCGGAAAACATCCTCTCCTACATTCCGTTGGAGAAGGCGGAACTGCTGACCTTATCCAGGTCGCCGAGACCCCGCAATTTCCAGATCTATGAACCGCAGTCCTATTTCATGGAAGGACTGCTGCGCATCGATGTCTTCCCAAAGAAGGCTTCGACCCTCATCATCCACATGTCTCCGCTGCTGGAAGTCCACAGGACAAAGGCGGAGAATGCGGATCGCTATTTCGACAGAAACAAAAAGGATCTCTCCCTGAAGTTTGATACGTATTCCGAAACGAAGAAGAGATACAAAGGGACTTCGATATTCTATATCAAGGGTCTCGGTCTCTTCCGCATCGTCGGGGAAGGGGAGATCCGTCTATATACCTATGATAAGATGAAAGTGATTCAAAGCGAGGTGTTTATCTGATGCTGACAGGAAAACAGAAAAGATATCTGAGAGATCTGGCTTCTAGAGAAAAAGCCCTTTTTCAGGTAGGAAAAGACGGGTTGAGCGAGAACTTCTTTCTCACGATGAGGAATGCTCTGATGGCCAGGGAACTCGTCAAGATCAGCGTGCTGAAGACCTGCCCGCTGGAGCTCAACGAGATCAAGATCGAAGTGGCTGCCAATACCGGCAGCGAGATCGTCCAGACCATCGGACGTAATATCGTCTTCTATAAGCAGTCCCGGGAGAAGAAAATTGTCCTGCCGAAATGAGGAAGATCTCAGCTTCCGTGATTTCCGGCATTATCCTTCCAAAAGAAGGAAGGAGATCCTGAACGATCCGGAACAGCTGAAGATCATGATCCGGAAGACCATGAAGGAATCCCGCTATCTTCACTCGCTGTCTGTTGCGGAAACAGCGGCGAAGCTGGCAGAAAAACATCATGTCGATCAAAAGAAGGCCTATACAGCCGGACTTCTCCACGATGTCACCAAGGATCTTCCGATCGAAGAACAGGATGAGTATCTGAGGTACTTTGATCCGGAGAAGCTGGAGTATCCCGATAAGGTGAAACATTCCTTCTCGGCTGTCTACTACCTCAAAGACATGTGCAATTTCCACGATAAGGATATCCTGCACGCCATCTACAACCACACGATCTGCACGAGTCATGACAAGCTCTCCATCATCCTCTACATCGCCGACAAGCGGGAACCGTTACGGGGAGTCGATGACGGCCTGCTGGAGCTCGCCTACACAGATCTCTATAAAGCTTATGATCTCCTCACGGAAGAAGTGAGGGAATACCTTGAAAGAAGGGGAACAGATGACAGAATTATTGAAAGTCGCATATGATACGATGGATCAGAAACAGGCTGATGACCTCGTCGTGATCGATTTCCGGGGCGTGTCTCCGTATGTCGATTATTTCATCATCGGCTCAGCCCGCAATCTCCGTCTGGCGAAAGCTATCGTGGAAGCAGTCGAAGAAGAAGCAGAAAAGCACGGCTATGAAGTCAAACACAAGTCCGCCAACGGCGATTCCAAGTGGCAGCTGCTGGACCTGGGAGATGTGGTCTGTCACGTCTTTACAGACGGCGAAAGAGAAGTCTATAACCTGGAGGGATTATGGAAAGACCTTCCGACGATAGACATGTAGGCAATTGCGAAAAACTGGCCTATTACTACGATGAACTTCTTCAGGATGAGGAAGCTCTGCCTTTGTGGCTGGAGAAGATCGAAGCCCTTCACCCGGAACACATCCTGGAACTGGCATCCGGCAGTGCGCTGATCACCGGTATCCTGGA
>JAFOMB010000193.1 GCA_017419065.1 Erysipelotrichaceae bacterium
ATGGACAACGGCCACTACCATCCGACCGAAGTCGTCTCCGACAAGATCCCGGCCCTGCTGACCTTCTTCGATGAGATCGCCCTGCACGTGACCCGTCCGGTCCGCTGGGACTCCGACCATGTCGTCTTATTCGATGACGAGACAAAGGAGATCGCCAGGGAGATCGTGAGATGCGGTGTAGAAAAAGTCGACATCGCCTTAGACTACTTCGATGCCTCCATCAACCGTATCGCTGCCTGGGTGACAGGATACAGAAATGTCCAGAAAGCCCTCTTATACGCCCTCTTACAGCCGAATGAGGAACTGAAGAGACTCCAGGACGAAGGAAACTTCTCCAAGCTCATGAACGAACAGGAGTTCTTCAAGACGATGCCGTTCGGCGATATCTGGGATGAATACTGCAGAAGATGCTTCCGCCCGACAGACGGAGAATGGTATATCGAAGCAGAGAACTACGAAAGAGAAGTTCTTTCGAAGAGAGGTTAATATGGATACGAAACTGAAAAGAGATTTTACGAAAGTCTGTACCGACGGCTGGCTCCAGGGCTGGCATGAGAGAAACGGCGGGAACCTCTCCTACCGTATGAAGAAGGAAGAAGTTGAAGAAGTAAAAGATCTTCTGAAGGAAGATGCGGCGTGGAAGGAGATCGGCGCCTCCGTACCGGGACTGGCCAATGAGTACTTCATGGTGACAGGTTCCGGAAAGTACTTCCGCAATGTCGAACTCGACTTTGAAGACAATGTCGCCATCATCCGTCTCAATGAAGACGGCACAAAGTATCAGATCGTCTACGGTCTCGTCAACGGCGGCAGACCGACGTCTGAGCTGCCTTCCCATCTGATGAATCTGGAAGTATTAAAGAAGAGAGATGAAGGCCTCCGCGTCGTCTATCACGCCCATCCGGCCAACACCGTCGCTTTGACCTTTGTCTTACCGTTAAATGAGGAGATCTTCACCAGAGAGATCTGGGAGATGGAGACGGAGTGTCCGGTCGTCTTCCCGCAGGGCATCGGCATCGTGCCGTGGATGGTCCCGGGCGGAAGAGAGATCGGCGAGAAGACCGCGAAGATCATGGAGACGAAGAATGTCGCCATCTGGGCCCATCACGGAATGTTTGTCTGCGGACATGACTTCGATGAGACCTTCGGCCTCATGCATACCGTCGAGAAGTCTGCCGAGATCCTGGTCAAGGTCATGAGTATGACAGACCGGAAGAGAAACACTATCACTCCTCAGGATTTCAGAGATCTTCAGGAGCCGTTCCATATCGAACTGGATGAAAAGTTCCTCTACGAAAAGTCTTCCGACAGGATCGGAGAGAAGTAATGAAATACTATCTGGCCATCGACATCGGTGCTTCCTCGGGAAGACATATCATCGGCTGGAAAGACAAGGACGGATGCTTCCGTGGTAAGGAAGTCTACCGCTTCCCCAACGGCGTCAAAGAAGAAGACGGCCATCTGATCTGGGACATCGAGGCCCTGGAGAGAGAAGTCCGTACCGGCATCGATGAGGCCCTGAAGGAAGTGAAGATCGAATCCCTGTCCATCGATACCTGGGGTGTCGACTACGTCCTCATGAAAGGGGAGGAACCTGTCTATCCGGTGTATGCCTACCGGGATCACCGGACAGAAGCTGTCATTGACGAAGTGCACTCCCTGATCCCCTTTGAAGAACTCTACGAACACACCGGCTGTCAGTTCCAGCCGTTCAACACCATCTACCAGCTCTACGACGATAAGAAGAGAGGAAGACTGGAAGGCGTCAGTGACTTCCTGATGATCCCGGAGTATCTGATGTACAGACTCACCGGTGTGAAGAAAAAGGAATTCACCAACGCGACGACCACCGGGATGATCGATCATAAGACACTGTCTTTCGATCAGGAGATCATCAGGAGACTGGATCTGCCGGCTCATCTCTTCCCTTGTTTATCCAAGCCGGGAGACGTGCTGGGAGAATACAAGGGCATCAAAGTCGTCCTCTGCGCTACCCATGATACCGCTTCAGCGGTAGAGGGGATCCCGATGGAGACCCCGCAGTTATACATCTCCTCGGGCACCTGGTCCTTACTGGGCGTGAAGACGGAGAAGCCTCTGACAGATCAAAACAGCAGGGAAGCCAACTACTCCAATGAGGGAGGCGTCGGCTATAATCGCTACCAGAAAAACATCATGGGGATGTGGATCGTCAACGAACTGAAGAGGGAACTCTGTCCGGAAGAAGATATCCGCGATATCGTCGTGAAGGCGGAGAAGAACTCTTACGAAGGCGTCCTGGACGCCAACGATCCGGCTCTGCTTTCCCCTTCGAGTATGAAAAAGGCGTTTGATGGCCTGCTGAAGGAAAAACCGGATGATATCTACGGCTACTTCCGCTGCGCCTTCAAGTCTTTAGCGCTCTCTTATCGGAAAGCGATCGATGAACTGGAGAGGAATACCGGGAAGACCTATTCCGCTCTCTACATCGTCGGAGGCGGTGCGAGGAACCAGTTCCTCAATGATCTCACGGAAAA
>JAFOMB010000194.1 GCA_017419065.1 Erysipelotrichaceae bacterium
CGGGGCATCGTTGATCCCGTCTCCGACGAAGATCAGCTTTTCCTTTTCGCTGTTTTCTTTCCTGAGTTTCTCTACCCATTCCACCTTGTCCTGCGGAAGCAGTTCGGCATGTGTCTCGCTGATCCCGATCTTCTTCGAGACTTCATCAGCGGTCTTGTCGTCATCGCCTGTCAGCATGACGGTCTTCTTTACACCCAGGTTATGCAGCCTGGATATGGCTTCTTTGGCCGAAGGCTTGATGCGGTCGCCGATGTGGATGTGGCCTTTATAGACACCGTCTACGGCGATGTGGACGATGGTCCCTTCCTCGTGACAGTATATGACTTCGACATCATTGTCCTTCATCAGCTTCTCATTGCCGGCCAGGACCGAGTGCCCTTTGATGACGGCAGAGATGCCTTTCCCGGAGATCTCCTTGGTGGATTCGACAGCCGATTCATCGATCTCTCCCTTGTATTCCTTGAGGATGGAGCGGGCGATCGGATGCGGGGAGTAGATCTCCGCATGGGCAGCGATCTTTAAGAGTTCTTCTTCCGAGACACCGGCATTGTGAATCGTCGTGACTTCGAAGATCCCCATCGTCATCGTTCCGGTCTTGTCGAAGGCGACTGTGGAAGCTTTCGAGAGGTCTTCGAGATAGCTCGAGCCCTTGATCAGGATCCCGGCATTGGAAGCACCGCCGATGCCGCCGAAGAAACTGAGCGGGATGGAGATGACCAGGGCACACGGACACGAAATGACGAGGAACGTTAAAGCACGGTAGATCCAGACGTCAAACGGGAATCCCCGGTGTAAGAAGATCCCGGTGAATAACGGCGGGACAACGGCTAAAAACAGAGCGCTGTAGCAGACCGCCGGGGTATAGTAATAGGCAAACTTCGAGATGAAGTTCTCGGACTGCGATTTATTGGAAGTGGCATTCTCAACGAGATCCAGGATCTTGGAGACCGTCGATTCTCCGAAGGCCTTGGTCGTCCTGATATGAAGAGGGGAGACCATATTGATGCATCCGGAGGAGACTTCATCCCCTGTCTTCACATCTCTCGGCCGGCTTTCTCCGGTCAGAGCACTCGTATTCAATGAACTCTCTCCCTCGATGACGACACCGTCCAGCGGGATCTTTTCCCCGACCTTGACCAGGATCTCTTCTCCGACAGCGACTTCATCCGGAGAGACCTTCTCCCATTCGCCGTCCACCATCTTATTGGCATAGTCCGGACGGATATCCATCAGTTCGCTGATATTCTTCCTGGACTTGCGTACGGCATAGTTCTGGAAGAATTCCCCGATCTGATAGAACAGCATGACTGCCACACTTTCACGGTATTCTCCTAAAGCCATCGATCCGATCGTCGCGACCGTCATCAGGAAGTTCTCATCGAAGACTTCCTTATTCTTAATGCCTTTTAAGGCCTTTAAAAGAATGTCATAGCCCACGATGAAGTAGGGGATGAGATAGCAGATGAACTCCACGATCTGATTCGGGAAAGGCAGAAAGTGGAAGAGGATGACCAGAGCGGCCGCTATCAGGATACGGGCGAGGTTTTTCTTCTGTTTCCTGTTCATCAGAAGAAGATCTCGCAATCGTCTTCGACTTTACGGCAGTTCTTCAGGACTTCCTTCATGACTTTCTTTTCGTCAGCACCTTCTTCGAACTCCACATCCATCTTCAGCATCATGAAATTTACGACGGCCTTCTTGACGCCTGCTGTTTCATTGGCAGCTTTTTCCATCTTGTTGGCGCAGTTGGCGCAGTCGACATCGATCTCATAAGTCTTCTTCATATTCATTTCTCCTTTTGAACAATTGAACAATCATTCAACTGATTCCATTGTAGTGCTGTATAGAAACTATGTCAATAGAAAAGGCTGTCATTTGACAGCCTGCAGTATCGTTTCAAGGACTTCTTCCTTCTTGGAGAAGAGGGTGGCATAGCCCTTTAAGGACAGTGCCTTTTCCTTTAAAGGAGAATGGGAATAGACAAAGATGCGGGAAGCAGCCTTGCCATTGCGGGCCTCCTGGATCAGATTGGCACCGGCAGAATTGCCGTCGAGGGCTAGTAAGAGGGAAGGCCTTCTCTCGAAGATCTCGTAGTTGAAGCTCTTGTATAAGCTCATCCCGATGATCTCGGTAGAGACACGAAGGTGTACCGGATGGCTTTCGATGAGTTTCTTCTCCCTCCGGCTGATCAGAGCCGGGACATAGGAGAAGATCATGAAGCGGCCGTCATTGTGATCGAGAAGGTAGCGTTCATAGCCGCTGAAGCTGTGCCCGATGACGAAGAAGACCTTATCTGGATCGCATTTTTCCAGTAATTCATCGATGAGTTCTCTCATCTCCCTGTTCGTCCTCGTCGTGCGCTTGTCGTGGTTGAAGGAACCTCCGGCGATGATGAGAGGGGTGCCTTCTTCCGGGAACGGGGCGACCTTGTTCGGGAAGAGGGTATAGGAGGAGTAGAGTTCCTTTTTCGGCATGGATAACGGAATAAGCGTATCCTCTATCTTCTTGCGATAGAAGGCTTCCACATCCTGATCTCCGCATTCCTTCAGGAATACCTTCATCTTCCTCTCAAAGATCTTTTTACTGGTCTTTTCCACTTCCTCCTCGACTTTTCTCATGGCGAGAAGATCTTCATGGGAGAGCTTCAATAGCTTCTCAAGAGAGAGCTGTTCGTCGATGGAAGAGGAGCCGTAGAGGGCAGCGCCGTCGCTTCCTTCCACGCAGTGTATACCTTCCTTCAGATATTTCTTTAACGGATGGGAAGAGAGGTGGTTGAGGTTGTTGAGACGGACGTTGGAGGTGATCTGGAATTCCAGGACCACGTCATTTTCTTTCAATAGCTTCAGAAGCTGTCTCCCTTTTTCGGAATGGAGGGAAGGGGTGTAGAGACCGTGTCCGATGCGGACATACGGCATCTTTTCGCCTTTCTTCAGGCTGCTTTGTATGAGCTGCAGGGCGTTGATGACGTTGCCTCTCAGAGAGTCGTTCTCTCCGGCGTGTATTAGTATCACGAAGCCCGGATTCTTCACGGCGATGCGGGTGATCTCTTCGATCAGAGGCGTGAGTTCGCGGATGTCGTTGATCTCCTCACCGACGATATCGCTGCCGGCGACATACGGATCTTTCGCCACGGCAGCCAGGGTATCGAGGTTTTCCTGGAGGTAGTCTTCCCCGGCGATATTCTCCCTGACGATCGTCAGAGGGATCCTTCTTAAAGCAGCCAGGAAACGGATACGGACATGGGTCTCTTCATAGATCTTTTCCATGACCTCATGGATCTCTTTCAGGACTCTTCCGGCGTCCTTCTTCTTGACCAGGGCCGTATCGGAGATCTCGACATAGGAGATGCCCTGGGAGCGGTAATAGCGGGCGATCCAGAGGAGCTTGTCCTGGAAGAGGGAATTGTCTTTGTAGGCAGGATCCTTCC
>JAFOMB010000195.1 GCA_017419065.1 Erysipelotrichaceae bacterium
AACGCTCAGACAGCAGAGGACCGTGACCTGAAACATGTTCCAGCCTTTGAAGGAGAAATAGACGCCTAACACTAAAGCCGCAATACCCGGCAGAGGGGAAGCGGTCGCATCGATGATGGCCGGGAAGGTCATGACCGCTAAAGTCACGTAAGGGAGATAGTAGAGAAATGAGCGCAGGAAAGGACTTCTGATCTGTTTCCTGATCAGCGTCAGAGGCAGCACTCTGATGAGGAAGACGGTCAGTGCCATCAGGAAGATGTAGAGATACGTCCTAGTCATGGTCTTCTCCTTTCTGCGGGAAGAAGAAGGCTGCCAGGGCAGACAAGACGATGGTCAGAAGGATGGTGATGGTGCTGGTGGAGAAGGAAGAGAAACGGGACAGGAGATAAGAGGAGAGGAAGGAGAGGATGATCAGCAGAGCGATGATCCTGTTCTTTCTTGCCGGCGGGATGATGATGGCCAGAAACATGCCGTAGAGAGCTACTGATAAGGCAGAGACGATCCTGGCCGGCATGATGTTGCCGAAGAGGATGCCGAAGGCCGTTCCCAAAGCCCAGAGTGGCGAGGCAAAGAGGATGGCTCCATAGGAATACCAGGGATCGGCGTAGCCTTCTTTCGAGACAGCCAAAGCGAAGAACTCATCGGTCATATAGAAGCCCAATAACAGGCGGTGAAGGATGGATGTATTGGGATGCAGCTTCTGTGATAAAGCTGTCGACATGAGGATATAGCGGGCATTGGATACCAGGGTGATCAGGATCATCTGCAGGTAGGGAACGCTTTCCTCTATCGCCTTGAAGCCGGCATTCTCACCGGCTGAGGCATTGACTAGAAGAGATGTCAGAAAGCCCTGGAAGGCCGTAAGACCTGCCTTGCCGGCTACGATGCCCAAAGAAAAAGCGACCGCAAAATATCCAAGTCCGATCGCGATCCCGTCGTGAAATCCTCTCTTGAGAGAATCCCTGTGTTTCATATAAGAGAATTATACATAAAAAAAGAAAGCTGATGCTTTCTTTTAGACTTTTACGAAGTTATCAACATCCAGTACGAAGATCGTTGCGCCTCCGACCTGGACTTCTACCGGGAAGGATACCAGTCTGTTCATGTCATACGGAGCTGTGGACGGTACCACTTCTGTACGGCGCTTGGATTCGCTGGAGATGATCTCGATCGCCTTGTCGACCAGTTCGTCTTCACAGCCGATGATCAGTGTCGTATTGCCTAAAGAGAGGAAACCTCCCGTAGTTGCCAGTTTGGTGACCTGAAAGGAATTTCTGTTCAGGGCAGCTGAAACGGAATTGCTGTCATCATTGGAGACGATCGCCAGGATCAATTTCATATCCGTTACCTCCTTGTCCTTATTTTACCATAAAAGCTATGGTAAAATAACAGGGTGAAAAAGTCTCTGTTATACCGCACATTCTTTGTGCTCGTAGGTAATTTTCTGTTCGTTCTGGGTGTCGCCTTATTCGTCCTTCCGTATGATCTTCTGACCGGAGGTGTTGCCGGTATCACGATCCTGCTGAAGCCGTTTATTCCGAACCTCGATGAAAATCTCACCATCACGATCATCAACACGCTTTTCTTTATCGCCGGTTTCCTCTTCTTAGGAAAGGAATTCGCCATGCAGACAGGGCTTTCCGCTCTCTGCTATCCGGTCATGCTGTACTTCGTCAACTCGCAGGGCTGGCATATCGAGATCGATCCGATCCTGGCTTCTGTCTACAGCGGACTCTTGTGCGGAGGAGGCATCGGTATCGTCATACGGCAGGGAGGCAGTACCGGCGGTATGGATATCCCGCCTCTCATCGTCTCCAAGTACACCGGCATCAAACCGTCGACGACCATCCTGGTCACGGATACCCTGAGTGTCCTGGCCGGAGCGTGGATCTACGGTCTGCCGGCAGTACTGCTGGGTCTTGTCAGTGTCTATGTCTCCAGTATGTCCATAGACAAAGCCCTCAGTGCCAATAACGGCATCCAGGCCATGGAAGTGCGCATCATCTCCCATGCCTATCAGGATATCTCCAGGGAAGTCCACACGAAGCTCGACCGCGGTTCCACCGTCGTCCCGGTGATCGGGGGCTACAAGCAGGAAGAGAGGGTCATGCTGCTGGTAGTCGTCTATCCGAACCAGTATGATGAACTGCTCTCCATCATCAACAAGTATGATGAAAAAGCCTTTGTCATCGTGAACGAGACAAAGGACGTCCACGGCGAGGGCTTTACGTATACCACCGGGCGTATATAATAATATTCATTACAGTGCTATAATTATTTATTATGATAAACATCAAGAATGTCTCCAAGACGTATAAAAACGGAACGCATGCCTTATATAACATCACCCTGGATATCCGGGATGGTGAGTTTGTCTATATCATCGGGAAGACCGGTTCAGGCAAGAGTACACTGATTAAGCTGCTCAACGGCGAAGAGATCCCGACAGAGGGAGAAGTCCTCGTAGAGGATATCAATGTCGGAAAGCTGAAGCACTCCAAGGTGCCGATCTACCGCCGCCGTATCGGGGTCGTCTTCCAGGAATACCGTCTCTTACCGAAGAAGACGGTCTTTGAGAATGTCGCCTATGCCTTAGAAGTCGTAGACGCGCCGAAAGAGGAACTGAGAGCGAGAGTCAGAGAAGTCCTGAAGCTCGTCGATCTCTCCGATAAGTCCAATGCCTTCCCGTCGGAACTCTCCGGCGGACAGCAGCAGCGTGTCGCCATCGCCAGAGCTCTGGCCAACAGGCCGAAGATCCTGATCGCCGACGAGCCGACCGGAAACCTCGATCCGCAGACCAGCGAAGAGATCATGAAGATCCTGGAGAGGATCAATACGGAAGAGAAGACCACCGTTCTGATGGTCACCCATGATACGGTCCTGGTCCGTCATCATCCAAAACGTACGGTCGTCTTAGACAGCGGCCATATCGTGCTCGATAAGAACAATGTGAAAGGACAGGTATAATGATCCGCCGTTTCTTCAAACATATCAAAGAAGGCTTTGTGGGCGTCAAAAGACACCTCGGCATGGCCATGTCCTCAGCTTCGGCTGTCACGATCACCTTACTGTTAGTAGGGTTATTTTTGATGCTGTCAGCCAATCTGTCCGTACTCACGAAAGAGATCGAAAGTTCCATCTCCTTACTGGCTCTTATCGACTACAACGTCACTGATCAGATGGAGATCGATACGATGAAGGGGGATATCGAGAAGCTCGACGGTGTCCTCAAAGTGGAATATCACACCAAGGATCAGGAGTTCGATGACTATCTAAAGTCCTTAGAGGAAGACGAAGCTGCCTTCTATGAACTCTACCGGGAGACCAATCCCTTCCATGATGTCTTTCTGATCAATGCGGAAGAAGGGGAAGCCCTGGCTTCCATCAAGACAGCGATCGCGGCGATGCCGGGAATAGAATCCGTAAGAGACGGCGGTTCCAATACCTACCTTCTCATCGACATCCTGCGCAATGTGAGACTGGGAGGAGGTATCCTCGTCCTGGCCTTATGTGTCTTAGCTGTCTATCTCATCTACAACACCATCAAGATCACGATCTCTTCCCGCCAGGATGAGATCTGGATCATGAGGAACGTCGGAGCCAGAAACGGCTATATCCGCGCTCCGTTCCTGGTAGAAGGGGTCATCATCGCCAACCTGGGATCCATCATCCCGATCGCGGCCATGATCGCCATCTACTTATATCTCTACAATAAGACAGGCGGTCTTGTCGCCGGTGTCATCCGTCTCATCCCGCCGATGCCGTTCCTCTTATACCTGTGTCTGACTCTGTTGGGTATCGGTATCGTGGTCGGCTTTATCGGCAGCTATATCTCTGTCTGCAAGTATCTGAGGTTGCGCCGATGAAGAAGTTCATCAGCGTCTTACTGATCATCTGCTTTCTCATCAACGGCTTAGGAAGCCGTATCTTTCTTATGGCGGAAGACCTGCCATCCTATTGCGATCCTTTCAGCGATGACTATGACGAAAGGGAATGCAACAGGTATCTGCTGAACTCTTCGATGAATTCCATCCAGGATCTCAAGAAACAGATCGAGGATGCGGAAAGCGACTTTGAAACAGCACAGGCCTTGGCGACGAAATACCGTCAGGAAGCCGAAAGCCTGGACTCGGAGATCGCCGAGCTGAATGTCCAGATCAAGGAACTGGAAGAAAAGATGGTCCAATTGGAAGCTTCCATCAAGGAAAACGAAGAGAAGGTCGATGAACTGAATCAGCGTGTCTTGTCCAGGATGGAATCCGCTCAGGTATCCATGCACTTTGATCCGTATCTCGACTTCGTCCTGAGCGCTACGGGCTTTGACGACATGCTGAGAAGGGTCTACGGTGTAGAAGCCATTACCTCTAAAGACAAGAAAGACCGGGAAGATCTGAAGGAACTCATTGAAAAGCTCCAGGCTGACCGGGAACAGCTGGATAAAGACAAGATCGAGATGGATGAAAAGAAAGAGGCTCTCACCACCAAGAGAGCCCAGTCCATCATCATGAGGAACTACTGGCTGGAGATCCAGGAAGAGACAGAAGCTCAGATCGAAGCTTTACAGAACGCCCTGGAAGATGAAAGACAGAACTACTCCGGCATCCTCGCCAATATCTCCGACCTCTCCGGTCTGCCTTCTTCGCAGGGCATGACCGCTCCGGTACCGGGTGCTTCCATCTCGGCAGGTGTCTGGCGCTATCCGGCGTCCTTCGGCGGCGGTGTCCACTTAGGCATCGACTATGCGGTCGGCATCGGTACGACGATCACGTCCCCGATGAATGGTGTCGTCATCCGTTCCTCTGACTCCTGCCCGTCCTACGGCTATTTAGGCAACGGCTGTCCGTATAACGGCACCGGTGTTGCCGCCGGCGGCAACCAGGTCACCATGATCGGTACGGCCATGGATTCCGACGGGGATTCCTTTGTCTACGGCGTATCCTTCTTCCACCTGCAGTCGGGTTCTCCGACCGGTACAGGTGTCGTCATGCAGGGAGACTATATCGGAAAAGTCGGTTCTTCCGGCAATTCCACCGGTCCGCACTGCCATATCGAACTCTACTATCTGGGTCCGGGAGACATGTCCGACATCGAAGAGGACTATCTCTACCGTGACTACTCCATGTCCTTCAACTGCGGCTGGGGTGCCTATGGACTCGGAAGACTCTGCGAGAACGGCGTAGGAGCACCTTGCCGTCTCAATCCGACTTATTATTTTGGACAGTAACTATGGAAGATAACGGGAATAAAGTATATGTGAAGCTGCAGAGGCAGCCTCTGGAATCGGAAAGACGTGAGATCCGGGAGAAGAGGATAAGGACCTTTACCCTGATCTCTCTTTTCATCATCGTCCTTTTATTAGGCTTCCTTGGAGGCTACTTCTTCCGGGGAATGAGTTCTCCTTCCTCCATCTCTTCGATCACGAAGATGGAAGAGCTGAAGTACTACATGGAAAACATCTGGCTCTTCAAGGATGACTATGAAGACCTCGATCAGGAACTGGAAGACCGGGCCTACTATGGGATGACCTACTTTGAGGAGGATCCATATACTTCCTATATGTCTTCTTCCGAACTGGAGGAGTTCTCCTCTTCCATCAATATGAACTATGTCGGTATCGGCGTCCAGTATCTCAATGAAGGCGGCATCGCCCGGGTCACGAGAGTCTTCAAGGGTTCTCCGGCAGAAAAGGCCGGGGTCACGGCAGGGGACATCATTCTGAAAGTCGACGGTACGGAAGTCGAAGGCATGAGTTCCGATGACATCAAGGCCATGGTCACCGGGGAAGAGGGAAGCATGGTCCACATCGATTTCCTCAGAGGCGGTGAGGAGATCGGCTTCGATATCACCAGAGGTACGGTCGACAATACGGCCTATGCCTATAAGGAAAACGACTATGTCGTCCTGGAGATCACGAGTTTCGGAGACGGGACCTCTTCGGAGATCTACCGCTATCTCGATGACTACCGGGATGTCCGTAAACTGATCATCGATCTCAGAGACAACGGCGGCGGCTATCAGACCGCTGTCCAGGAAGTCGCCGGACTCTTCTTAGGAGAAGATCAGGTCGTCATGGATCAGATCCGCAATGACGGCACCAAGACCACCTACAAGACCATCGTCGAAGGCGACTGGTTCGATAACTTTGAAAAGATCGTCGTTCTGACCAATGGGAATACCGCTTCGGCTGCTGAAGTCCTGACGATCTGTCTGAAGGAACTCCATCCAAATACGACCCAGGTCGGAGAAACGACCTATGGAAAAGGGGTCGTCCAGTCTACCTATCTCCTCGATGAAGGAGAGAGCGCTCTGAAGGTCACCACCTCCAAGTGGCTGTCTCCGAAGGGCGTCTGGATACAGGATGAAGGGATAGCCCCGGATGAGGAAGTCTTCCTCGATGAAGTGATGTATGATGCCTTCCAGCCTCTTTCAGAAGATCAGGAATATCACCTGGACTCCGTAGGAGCTCCGGTAGCGACGGCACAGAAGGCGCTCTCCTTCCTGGACTATGAAGTTGACAGAAAGGACGGCTACTTCTCTGTTCAGACTGAGACAGCTTTAAAAGCCTACCAGAGAGACAAGGGTTTTGAGGAAGACGGCATCCTGGATCAGGAATCCTACCTGTCCATCATCTCCGATCTCGTCCGGAGCAGTTCCCTGGATGAGACAAAGGACTATCAGATGATCAAGGCCAAGGAGATCATAGAAAAGTAAGAGGAAGGGAACTTCCTTTTTACGTACAGAAGGAAGTATGATAGGGATATGAGTGAAAGCATCTTTAAATTAAAAAGCGAATATAAGCCTACCGGGGATCAGCCGGAGGCGATCAGAGAACTGGTCGAAGGACTTAGAGAAGGTAAGCACGAACAGGTCCTTCTGGGTGCTACCGGTACCGGTAAGACCTTTACCGTGGCCAACGTCATCCAGGAGATCGGAAAACCTACCCTGGTCTTCGCCCACAATAAAACACTGGCCGGACAGCTCTACAGCGAGTTCAAGGCCCTCTTCCCGGAGAACGCCGTCGAATACTTCGTCTCGAACTTCGACTTCTACCAGCCGGAGGCCTATGTCCCGAAGACGGATACCTATATCGAAAAGAATGCCGTCACCAATGACGAGATCGACATGTTACGAATGTCAGCCTACAACTCTCTCTTAGAGCGAAGAGATGTCATCGTCGTAGCTTCTGTTGCCTGTATCTATGCCTCCTCCAACCCGAAGGACTATAAAGACATGTTTTTTACCCTGAAGGTCGGGGAGATCATCGAGAGACAGGAACTGATCAAAAGACTCGTGACGATGCAGTTCGTACGCAATGACTTCGACAGACAGAGAGGGACCTTTAAAGTTACCGGTGATGTCATCGAGATCTGTCCGGGACATACCGATCAGTTCATCATCAGAGTCGAGATGTTCGATGATGAAGTGGAGAGGATCACGGAAGTCGATCCGCTCACCTTCAACGTCCAGAACGGCTACCTCGTCTATTCCTTCTTCCCGGCTACCGGCTATGCGAGAAAGGAAAGCGACATACTGATCGCCTGCGACGGCATCGAGAAGGAACTGGAAGAAAGACTGGAATACTTCAAGAAGGAAAACAAGCCTCTGGAATATGAAAGACTGGAACAGCGCTGCCGCTATGATCTAGAGGTCCTCCGGGAGATCGGTGTCTGTTCGGGTATCGAAAACTACTCCATGCATATCGACCACAGAAAACCGGGAGAAAGACCGTACAACCTCTTCGACTACTTCGGAGATGACTTCCTGATCGTCGTCGATGAATCCCATGTATCGCTTCCTCAGATCAGAGGCATGTATAACGGTGACAGAGCCAGAAAGCAGACCTTAGTGGATTACGGCTTCCGTTTACCGAGTGCATTGGAGAACCGTCCGATGACCTTTGAGGAATTCGAAGAAGTCAAGGCACCCCGTATCTATGTCTCCGCCACACCTGGCGATTATGAACTGGAGAAGGTCCACAATCACTTTGCGGAACAGATCATCCGTCCGACAGGTCTCTTGGATCCGCTCATTGAAGTGCGGAAGACGGAGGACCAGATCGATGATCTCCTCTCAGAGATAAAGAAGCAGATCGATAAGAATGAACGCACTCTGATCACGACACTGACGGTCAAGATGGCGGAAGACCTCACGGAATTCCTCAAGAAACAGGATCTCAAGGTCGCCTACCTTCACCATGAGACCAAGACTCTGGAGAGAACAGAGATCATCCACGACCTCAGAGAAGGAAAATACGATGTCCTCGTCGGCATCAACCTTCTAAGAGAAGGCCTGGACTTACCGGAAGTCTCTTTGATCGCCATTCTCGATGCGGATAAGGAAGGCTTCTTACGTTCCGAGAGATCCCTCATCCAGACCATCGGACGTGCTGCCAGAAACGCCAACGGCCGGGTCATCATGTATGCGGATAAGATCACGGATTCCATGGAGAAGGCCATCACGGAGACTAACCGTCGAAGGACTATCCAGGATGCCTACAACAAGGAACACGGCATCACACCGAAGACCATCGTCAAGGAACTCAATGAAGTCATACGTTCCAAGGAGACCAAGGAGATGGCCAGCAAGTTCCGAGGCAAGAAGAAACATACGAAGGCAGAGAAGGAAAAACTCATGGCTTCGATCGAGAAGGAGATGCGCGAAGCTGCGAAGGCTCTCAACTTTGAAAGAGCTGCCGAACTCCGTGATATCCTATATGAATTGAAAGACGAAAAGTAAGACAAATGGCTCCCAAAAGGGAGCCATTTTTTTCGAATGATATAATAGTAGTAACGAGGAAGATAGAAATATCATAGAAATGGAGGTATTGTGATGAAACATCTTTTACAAAGACTTAAAGAGATCGCTATGGCTCCTACCAGACTATACCGGTTTCTTGAGGATACTCCTCTTTCAAAGGAAGATAAGAAGAAATATTCGATCGGAAGATATCTGCTGATCATTCCGCTTGCGGTGCTGTTATATCTGGCCTTCGCCATGCAGAGGAAGGTTCCTTTGGTGGTGTCTATGATCCTGTTATTACTGGTATTCCTGTTTTACTGGTATCTCAATGAACTGTATCTGAAGTATCTGGAGAAGAAATTATGATGAAGAAGCTGTTGCTGACCGTGTCCCTTATCCTTGTCCTTTGCGGATGCCGCTCTCATGACCTGAACTATCTTGAAAAGTACTTCGATATCTCTTTTGGAAAGTATGAGATCCTTTCAGAAGTACACCGTCCGGGAAGAGACTGGGGGTATATCTACACCGTTTCCTTTGAGGACGAAAGGATAGACGACGCCCTTGATCCCGACAACTTTGAACAGGGGTATACAGAGGGAGTCCGGGAACTCATCAGACTGATGAAAGGTGAGTGTCTCCCGGATGAGAAAGTCCGCAGCATCCTGTATAAAAACAAAAAACTCGGTCATCAGCTGGCAGTCGTCTATGTGATCGATACAGGGGAGTATATCCTGTATTTCCAGACATTCTAAGATGAGGACATCTTTTATAGATCGGAATTCAGCTTCGCAACAAAACGTTGCGTGATAAATGAGGTGTTTTCCCTGATAATGAAATTGAAAGGAGGCCACCGGAGATGAATGCAGTCGCAGAGAATCTGAAAGCAATACGTACGAAAGCCGGATATACACAGGATGAACTGGCAGCGGAACTTCATGTGACCAGACAGACGATCAGCAGTTATGAGACCGGGCGCAGTGAGCCGGATATCGAAACGCTTACGAAGCTCTCTTCACTTCTTGGTGTAGAGGTATCAGAACTGATCGGGGGATCGAAAAAGCCTGTGTATCAGACGATGCAGAAGAAGTATGTGATCTGGTCTGTTGTGCTTGCGATCGTCGTTCTTGCGGGAATCGCCTCATGGCCGTGGCTCTATTCCTCCATAAACGAATATGCGAGGAGACAGTTTGCCTGGCTGCAGAAACAGATATTCCTGACATCGGTCGTGCCTGTTTCATTTGCGGCAGCCGGAGCACTTATCCCCTGTGCCCTTTCTCTGTGGAGAGACACTTCGATCAGAAGACCATGGCGGTATCTGCTGCTTGCACTGAGTGTTTGCGTCCTGGTTCCTTCGATCGGTACTGCACTGCAGCTTCTGATATGGGGTGAAGCAGTGATGATCGAGACGGCATGGTTTCCCTTTATGTTCTGGTTTGGAAGGGAAGTCTACATTACGATCCTGCCGTTTCTCGGAGGAGCCTTTCTGTTTCTGGGTCTGAACAGAGAAAAGGAAGACCTTATTCAGGAATAAAGTATAAAGGACAGCTTCCTATTACAGTTCCTTTCTTTCATCAGCGAAAACAGACTGATGATGAGAGGAACTTTTTATTATCTGAATGTATAAAAACACCCGCAGGACATTGTCCTGTGGGTGTTAGATCAAACCGTTTTTAATCTTCCTTTCTCGAGGAGAGATAGAGAAGGATGAGCGTGGTCAGCAGGATGATGAGGAGGTAGGGAAGCGCCAGCTTCGATGATCTTCTCACCAGATAGTAGAGTCCGAAGATCCCGATCATGAGAATACCGATGATCAGGAAAGGGTAGTATTTCTTTTTCATTTCTTGTAGTTCTTCCACATCGTATCGGTAGCGTCGTGGATGGATGCGGTGACTTCTCTGACCAGATCCTGATCCCAGGTCTTCGGATCATCTCTGAGGAAAGTCGTCTTGTCGACACGGTTGTCGAAGACACCGATCGGAAGATGGAAAGTACCGGAATCATTTCTGATCGTGATGGTATCTTCTACTTCGGATGTCTCTTTGAGGTACAGCATGTCGTCGCAGCCGTAGTCATACAGCATGACGCTTACCGGTGTCATGTGGTGGATGGAAGATCCCGGATCATTTGGATCATAGCGGGCTTCGTTCTTTCTTCTGGATTCTTCCGGTTCGACATAGACATATAAGATGGCTGCTCTTTCCAGGATGTCCTTCGAGAAATGACGCAGGGAGTACTGGTATCCAAACGGATCAGCTAACGGCATCGTGGCACCGTCAGAGCCGCCTCTGGCCATTTCGATGACGATGGTCTTGTTTTCCATCGTATCCGGATAATCAGCCATCTTCTCTTCGACCATCTTCTTACAGTGGTCTTCGAGCTTTTCAACGAGGGCGTTATAGACTAAGGCCGGAAGTCTCATGATCCTCTCATCCATCCCGTTCTTGACAGCTGCTCTGTCGATCTTCTTGAACTGGTAGTCGGCATAGGAAGAAGTCACGATCTTCTTCTTATGGATCATGTCTTCATAGTCTTCATTCAGCAGGTTGATGAGAGTACCCCAGTCTCTGCCGTCCAGGAACGGATTCTGTCCCGGATAGAAGAGAGGCTTCTGTCCCATGGCTTCCAGCTCCTCGTCGATCCTTCTCATGAGGAAGACGTACGGGAAGTCATCCAGCTGTAAGTTATCACCGATGTGGAAATCCTCTTTCAGTTTTTCAGCAGGGACGGTAGAGAGAAGCTTGCGTACTTCGGACTTGCCGCTGGCCGGAAGAGCTAAAAGCAGGACGACATCAAATATGTTGTTCATGTGTTTTCTCCTTTACCTATCCATTCTACCATGACAGAGAAAAAGGAGAAGGAAGAAGTAAAAAGCCTTCCTTCTTCGTATGGCACACCCGAAAGCGTGTTGTATAATGAAACTATGAAAAAACTAGTGATCATCAGCGGGATCTCCGGTGCCGGAAAGACGACAGCGGCGAATATCCTGGAAGACATGGGCTATCTGTGCATCGACCAGTATCCGGTCGAACTGCTGGATGAACTCATCGACCTCATACGGAGCGATAATACAGCCAAGTATCAGCACGTGGCTTTGACGATCCCGATCGTCGACCTGGAGAGATATGACAATCTCTTCCGCAACAGCGAGCTGAAACCGGTCCTCATCCTGATCGATGCTTCCGTACAGACCATCATCAACCGCTACAAGTTCACCAGACGTGTCCATCCTCTTCTGATTTCCAACAAGGCCAATTCCCTGATAGAGGCCGTGGAGATCGAAAAGGGCATTTTAGAGAAGTTCCGTCTGGAGAATGCCTATGTGATCGATACGACAGCTCTCTCCCTCAAGGGCCACAAGGAAAAGCTCGATGCCATCCTGGGCTATGATGATTTCAACAATCTCTCCATCTCCTTCATCTCTTTCGGCTATAAGTACGGTGTCCCGGATGATGCCGACCTGGTCTTTGACGTCCGTATCCTGGATAATCCTTTCTATGTGAGCCGTTTAAAGAAGAAGACCGGCAATGAAAGAGCCGTCCAGAACTATGTCCTGAAGAACGAGAAGGGCGAAGAGTTCATGAAGAGACTCATTTCCTATATCGACTTTACCTTGGAAGCCTATGATATCGAGGAGAAGAGACATATCTCCATCTATATCGGCTGTACCGGCGGCATGCACAGAAGCGTGACCGTGGCCAATGCCTTATACAAACACTATAAGAAAAAATATCTGTGCTATGTACAGCACAGGGAACTGGATGAGAAAGTATGAAGAATGTCGTCGTATTCGGAGGCGGACACGGCCTCTCCACTATCCTCAAAGGCATCAAGAATATCGAAGATATCAACATCTCTGCCATCGTAACTGTCGCTGATGACGGCGGTTCTACCGGCCGTATCCGCGAGTTCTACAATATCCCGGCCATGGGAGACATCAGGAACGTTTTAGTAGCTCTAAGCGATGATGAATCGCTGTTTTCCGAGCTCATGGACTACCGTTTTGAGGGAGATGACAATAAGGACATCGTAGGACATTCCCTTGGAAATATAATATTGACAGCCCTGACACAGATGTCAGGATCTTTCATATCGTCTATCGAGACCGCTTCGAGATTACTCAAGGTCAAGGGACGCATCATCCCGTCTTCCCTGGAACCATTGACCTTATATGCCCGCATGGATGACGATACCATCGTCAGAGGGGAAGCCAATATCCCGAGCTTTACCCATCACATCAAGGAGATCTTCTATGACCATGAAGCCAGGGCCTATGAAGGGGCCATCCAGGTCATAAAGGAAGCGGATATCATCATCTACGGGATAGGATCCCTGTATACTTCCATCATTCCGAATACCGTCATCAAGGGTATCCGGGAAGCCATCCATGACAGCAAGGCCTTAAAGGTTTACTTCGGCAACTGTATGACACAGCCGAATGAGACATTCAGCTATGATCTCAAGGACCACGTCGAAGCTTTGAAGAAGCACGGCGGAGAGGTCGATATGGTGATACGGCACTGCGATGTCATACCGGATGAGATCTTAAAGAGATATCACGAAGAAAACAGTATCGAAGTCATCGATCACGGGGATACCGGTCTTCCGGTGTGGAACAGGGATCTATTGACCTTTGATCTCGATCTCGTACGCCATGATCCGTCCAAGATCAAAAGAGTCGTGGAGGAACTCGTGACATGTCCTTTACCTCAGAAGTAAAACAGGAAGTCGCCTACAACGAACTGCGCGACTGCTGTTCCAGAGCGGAACTCTCGGCTCTGATACAGTTCACATCTTCACTGGTCATTGAAAACAGGAAACTGTCTCTTTTAGTCAGGACAGAGAATCCGACGACAGCCCGAAGGATCGTCTCTTTACTGAAGAGAGTTTTCGATGTCAGATCGAAACTGACGGTCTCTCAGAAGACCAATCTGAAGAAAAACAACGTCTATACCCTGAATATCGACGGGGATGCGGAGAAGATCCTGGAAGGCCTGGGTCTCTACAGCGAGAAGGGGCTTCTGGATCACCCGCGCTTTTTCATCATCAAGAAGGACTGCTGCGCCAGGGCCTATTTAGCCGGTTCCTTTATCGCCTACGGCTCCTGCAACTCCCCATCCCGTTCCAACTACCACCTGGAGATCTCCTTTGACTCTCCGGAACACGCCGAGTTCGTCCAGAAGCTGATCTCCCGCTTCGGCATCGAATCCAAGATCTCTACCAGACGAAACAAGACCATCGTCTATATGAAGAAAGCCGATTCCATCTCCGACTTCCTGCGCCTCATCGGCGCTCATGAATCGCTGATGAACTTCGAAAACAGCCGCATCAACCGCGACTTCAAGAACTCCCTCACCAGGCTCGACAACTGCGAGATCGCCAATGAGATCAAGAGTATGGACGCCTCGAAAAGACAGATCGAAGCGATCGAGAAGATCCTCTCCGCCGGAAAGAGAGAATCCCTCGACGAGAAGCTGCGCAACGTCATCGACGTGCGCATGCGCTATCCGGACTATTCCCTCCTGGAACTGTGCGAAGAGTATCAGAAGTCCTATGGGGAAGCCATCTCCAAGTCCGGCATGAAACACCGTTTCAACAAGATCGAAAACATCGCGAAGGGACTGTAAATGAAAGAGATACTGAGAAAGATCGTGACTCTCCTCGCCGTGATCGGCGTTCTCTATATCGCCTGGGGACTCTTCAAGTTCCTCTTTCCTGTCCTGCTCGTCCTGGGACTCCTCTACTACTTCTTTGTCTACAAGAAGGAAGAGAAGGAGACGGTCAAATGGTATGAAGGCACTAAGAGCGACAGCTACTATCAGAAGGAGAAGATACAGGAACATAACGCCATCGATGTCGAAGTGAAAGTGAGAAAGCAGAATGATACATCTTCCCGATAAGGACGACATTCCGTTTATCCGGGACCAGTGGATCAGACACTATGGAGAAGCCTATACCGCTTCTCATTTTGACGAGTGCCTGAAGGAAGGGGATATCTACGTCTTAGAGGAAGAAGGGACTATCAGGGCTTCCGCAGCTTCCTTCTGCTTTCCGATTGTGTACAGGGGAAAGCTCCTGAAGACGTCCTTTCTGTTAAGACCCTTATCGGATGAGGAAGAAGCCGCCAGGAGACTTGAAATGGCGATGACCGATATGAAGAGCCATACGGAACTATTGACCCTGTCGGATCACGAGATAGAAGGTTTCGATCTTCTTTCAAGGAGAACGCTCTCTGTCTTTGAAAGAGGACCGGAAAAGGGAGAAGATGAGATCGCGGAGGATATCCCGGAAGAGGAAATGCTGAAATGCTATGGCAGCTATATGCGCTACTTCGACCTCTACCGTCTCCATTCCCTGAAAGACATGAAAGAGAAAAAGGAAAGGGAGAAAGCAGAAGGCTATCAGCTGATTTCTACGATGGCTGATAAGGAATACAGAGGCTACTGCTTCTACAAAGAGGAAGAAGAGAAGATCCTTGTCAGAGAGATGGTCTATCTCGATTCCTTCTCTCTGTTATCTCTGCTGGGATATCTCTTTGAAAGAGGAAAACCCGTTGAAGCGGATACCTGCGAGATCGAGATGTGGAACTTCTTACCTGACCATACGATCAAAGAGGGAAGGAAGATCTACGGGAAGATCAATGATATCGAACTCTTCAATAAACTCTATATGTGCTCTGTTCATAGCACATCCGAAGCCTTTTCCCTGTCGGGAAAGTGTCATAATTTTACGGAGGTATATGGCCATTGAAAGAGATCACCGTACACAGCTATGAAGAACTCTCGGAAGTCGTCTTCACAGACTGTTATGAAAAAGACATCCGGCGCTACCGAAACAATGTGGTATACCGCGGTGTCTCCAATAAGGACTTCCGGCTGATGCCGAAGTTCCTGCGCATCTGCGGGCATGATCTGACCCTGGAGAATTCCGTGATCCGCTCCTTCCGGAAATACGGCTATGCGGACCTGCAGAACAGCTCCTCTTTCTGGCAGATCATCGCGACCGGACAGCACTTCGGTCTTCCGACCAGACTGCTGGACTGGTCCTATTCCCCGCTGGTCGCCGCTCACTTCGCGACAGAAGACATCTACGAATACGACAAGGACGGTGCCATCTTCGCCATCGATCTGGAAGAAGCCCATAAGACGCTTCCGGAGGTACTGAAGAAAGAACTCGATGACAACCGGGCATCAAGCTTCACGTTGAGCATGCTGGAGAAGCATGCGAACAGTTTCGAGGAACTGAAAGCTTTGAGCGACAAGCCTTTCTTCCTCTTCTATGAACCTGCTGCCAGCAATGACCGCATCGCCAATCAGTACGCTCTCTTCAGCGTCTGTTCCGATGCGTCCCTGCTGATCAATGACCTGGTCGATCCCGAGGAGAGCACCCTCAAGAAGATCGTCATCCCGAAGGAAGTCAAATGGGAGATCCGTGATAAGCTCGACTATATTAACATCTCCGAAAGACTGCTGTATCCGGGACTTGACGGTATCTGCAGCTGGATCACCCGGCACTACGCCGATCTCTCAATCGTGAATAAGAAGGAGGAATGATGAGAAGAGTACTGATCACCGGTGCCTCAAGCGGTATCGGAAAAGAATTTGCCACCAGTTTCGGTTCCAGAGGCTTTGACCTCGTACTGACCGGAAGAAGAGAAGAAGAACTGAGCAGTCTGAAGGAAAGACTCATCGTCGACTATCACATCAAGGCTGACTATGTCTGTGCAGACCTGCAGAAAGGGGAAGCACAGAAGATCTATGACTTCTGTAAGGAGAAGAGGATAGAAGTCGGTGTCCTGGTAAACAATGCGGGATTCGGAGACTACGGTCTCTTCATCAATTCAGACATTGAGAAACAGGATCAGATGATCGATCTCAACTGTAAGGCCCTGGTCGATCTGACCTATCTCTTCTTACAGGATATGAAGAACAGCGGCTACGGAAAGATCATCAACGTGGGTTCCATCGCCAGCTTCATGCCGGGACCGTACATGTCTGTCTACTATGCCACCAAGGCCTTCGTCCTCTCCTTCTCCATGGCATTAAGAGAAGAGGTAAAGGATCTGAACATCGATGTCGTGACACTGTGTCCGGGACCGACGAAGACGTCCTTTGCGAAGAATGCTTCTGCTTCCAACGCGAAAGTCTTCGACAAGCTCGTGACCCGAGATGCCAGAAAGGTCGCGGAATACGGTTATAAGCTCTTCTCTCAGAATATTCCTTACGGGGTGGAAGGGCTCATCAATAAAGCCGGTGCCTTCTTCGGAAGACAACTGCCTCTCTCCTGGAGTGCGAAAGCTGTAGGCTTCGTCCAGTCTAAAAGCCGAAAGAAAGAGAAAGAATAGAGGGGACTGCTATGAAGATCGTCTTAGAAAATCTGACCAAGATCTACCCGAACATGACAAAGGGACAGCCGGATGTCCATGCGGTAGATGGCTTCAACTTTGAAATACCGGATGGAGAACTCGTAGGGCTCTTGGGTCCATCGGGATGCGGAAAGTCCACGACCCTGAATCTCATCAGCGGTCTGGAGACACCGACTTCCGGAAAGATCTACTTCGGAGAGGATGATGTCACAGACCTGCCTCCGGAGAACAGAGGTGTCGGACTCGTCTTCCAGAACTATGCGCTCTATCCGCACATGACCGTCAGGGAAAACATCATGTTTCCTTTAGGCAACCTCAAGGGCGACAAGAAGCTCTCCAAGGAAGTCATGGCCGAGAAGGCCTTGGAAGCTGCGAAACTCGTACAGATCGATTCTCTGATGGACAGAAAGCCGAATCAGATGTCCGGCGGTCAGCAGCAGAGAGTCGCCATCGCCAGAGCGCTGGTCAAGATGCCGAGAGTTCTGTTACTGGATGAACCGCTGTCCAACCTCGATGCCAGACTGCGCTTACAGACCAGAGAAGAGATCAGACGGATACAGAGAGTGACCGGGATCACCACCGTCTTTGTCACCCATGACCAGGAAGAAGCCATGTCCATCTGCGACAGGATCGTCGTCATGAAGGATGGTGTCGTCCAGCAGATCGATTCTCCGCAGAATGTCTATGACTATCCGGAAAACCTCTTCGTAGCCAAGTTCCTGGGAACCCCGGCCATCAATGTCTTTAACGGGTCAGTGAAGGATGAAAAGCTCTATATCGGAAAAGAAGCGGTACTGGATGTCAAGGGTGTGGAAGACCAGGATGTCTATGTCGGTATCCGTCCGGAAGGCTTTACCTTGGATAAGAACGGCGCCTTCAAGGCAAAGCTCAGCCGTGTGGAAGTCCTGGGAAGAGATACCAGTGTCATCTCCTTCCACGATGCCTGTGAATCCAATCCGGTGCGTTCCATCATCCCGTCAGAAGATAAAGTAGATGAATCGGGTGAATACGTGAGATTCTCCCTGAAACCGTTCAAGGTCCATCTTTTCTCTAAGAAGGATGAAAAGAGACTGCTGTTCAAATAGGAGGGACATATGAAAAGCAATGCCAGGGGCTGGCTGTACCTGCTTCCTTCCCTGCTGTTTCTGGGAGTGTTCATGGTATACCCGCTCATCGACGTCTTCGTCTATTCCTTTGAGGAAGGCTATAACTTCGCTTCCCAGTCCTATTTCGGACATGGTCTCTACAACTACTCCTATGTCCTGCATGACCCTTACTTCCTGCAGGCACTCAAGAATACCTTTATCCTGGTCATCATTACGGTGCCGCTTTCTACCGGCATCGCCCTATTGATCTCCTTAGGTCTTCACTCCATCCCGAAGCTCAAGGAGCTCTTCCAGACCATCTACTTCCTGCCGTATGTCACCAATACTCTGGCTGTGGGTCTGGTCTTCATGATCCTCTTCAAGAAGACGGCCTATTCCGACGGTATGATCAATCTATTGATCCAGACATTCGGGGGACAGAGCGTCGACTTCATCGACGGTCCATACTGGGCCAAGATGATGGTCCTATGCATCTATACGGTCTGGGTGGTCATGCCGTTCAAGATCCTGATCCTGACCAGTGCCTTAGCTTCGGTCAATGAAGACTACTACAAGGCTGCCAGAGTGGATGGGACTTCCAAATGGCGCATCTTCACCAAGATCACACTGCCTATGATCTCGCCGATGCTGTTCTATCTGATCATCACCGGTTTCATCGGAGCCTTCAAGGCCTATTCGGATGCGGTCGCCCTCTTCGGGACAGACCTCAACGCAGCCGGGATGAACACGATCGTCGGCTATGTCTATGACATGCTTTACGGCAATTCCGGCGGTTATCCGTCCTTTGCCTCTGCGGCGGCGATCATCCTCTTCCTCATCGTCCTGACGATCACAGTCATCAACCTGCTGGTCTCCAGGAAACATGTCTATTACTAGGAGGGCGTATGGATAATCAGGAAACTTTCAAACAGATCGAACGCTCTGCCGAGAGGAAGAAGAAGATACGTCTGACACTGACCTATGCGGCCCTCATCCTGTGGGCCATCCTCGTCCTCTTCCCGTTTTACTGGATGCTGCTGACATCTGTGAAGAGCTACGGTTCCTACAACTCGGAATACATCCCGAAGTTCTTCACTCTGACACCGACATTAGAAAACTATGTGGAAGCCTTCTCTGCTGTCCCATTGGCGAAGTACTTCCTCAATACTCTCATCTTCACCTTAGCGACGACCGGCTCCATGCTGCTGGTGATCATCTTTGCGGCCTATGCCTTCGCCAGACTGGACTTCAAGGGAAAGAACCTGGCCTTTACCGGCTTCCTGGCCCTCATGATGA
>JAFOMB010000196.1 GCA_017419065.1 Erysipelotrichaceae bacterium
GTCAGACCGGCGTATTCGCTCAATTATAAAACCCCACTTCAGTTCAAATCTGAAATGGGGTTCCAGGTGTTTTTATAAACTGTCTACTTTTCGTTGACTAGTTCAGTGAAGTGGTTTTTTACTTTTTCCCGATTCTCTGCATGTATATGATCAGCAGGGAGTCTGTGATGTAGTGGGTGATGCGGGAGCGCATGATGCCCCAGTCGAATTCCATATGGGAAGCTGTCGAGATCAATGCCGCATCCGCCTGCTTGGCAAGACTGGAGAGAGGGTAGTTGGTCACGGCGATGACCTTGGCTTTTTTCTGCCTGGCGATTTTGACGAGTTCCAGGACGATAGGCGTCTGTCCGGACCTTGAATAAAGGAAGAGACAGTCGTTTTCCTTCAGCTTGGAAGTCAGGGCCGCCTGTCTGTCGGCATCGGTCGAGAAGGAACAGATGAGGTCGGTACGTAAGAAGTTGTGATAGGCGTACTCCGCTTCGATACCCGATCCTCCGAGTCCGAAGAAGCAGACCCTGTCAGCCTTCAGGAGGATATTGGCAGCTCTGTCATAGGTCTTGTCATCGATCAGGGATTCCGCTTCCCGGATGGCTTTGATATTGTTTTCAAAGATCTTGCGGATGGTGACACCTGTCGGATCTTCGCTCCGTACGACTTCATCCGCTTCGATCTGTGTATCGAACTGATCAGATAATAATGCGATCTTGAACTCGGAGAAACCCTTATAGCCTAAGGACTTGGCGAACTGGAAGACAGTGGAGTCTGCGACGCCCACCTCTTTGGCTACTTCCGAGATAGAGGAACGGGAAACGGCAACGACATTGTTCAGAACGTAATCTGCGATCTTCTTGGAATTCTGGGACATATCCCGGTAACTCGACTTGATAAGAGAGCGTACAGAGGACTTTGCCGTCATGAGATCTCCTTTCTATTCTATTTTCCAGTCACGGATCTCTAAGAACGCCGGGACCAGGGTCTTCGCCGTCGTGCGGAGGATGATCTCGCCTTTTTCAGCGGAGGCACCAGCCGGGTCTCCGAGGATGCCGATCGGCTTTCCTTCAGCCGTCACGAAATCCCTTCCCATCCACGGGATGGACTTGGAACCCGAGAACTTCACGGCTTTCTTGCCGTCGTATTCTCCTAAATAGCCGGCCTCCGAGTACTCGAGTTTGACGGTATCCGGTTTGATGGCCATGACCATGGAGGTCTCCATCTCGGCACCGTGGAAGTCTCTTTCATTGCCCGGTGTGATCGTCGCCTTGACATCCGGATGGGAGAAGGCGCCGTTGTTTAAGACAAATGGATAGATGTTGAGGTCTCTTCTAAGCTGTCTGGCCAGGGAATCGACGACCGGCTTATTGCCGCCATGGCAGAGCAGGAAGGCGATCTTCTTAAAGCCGTGGTAAGCCAGAGAAGAGCAGATATCGTAGAGCAGGTGGTAGTATGTGTCAGCCTTGAAGGAAAGGGAACCGCAGAAGTCCAGATGTTCGACGGAGAAGCCTACCGGCATCGGCGGCAGCATCAGCATCTCATAGTCCGGATCCACCTTTTCCAGTTCCTCTTTGATGTAGCCCCTCATCGCTTCCGCAATGATCGTATCGGTACCTAAAGGGGCCTGGGAACCGTGCTGTTCGATGGCTCCCAGCGGGAAGAGGACCACGGTGTTCTTTTTATCAACGGCTTCCATTTCCTTTCTGGTCAGTTCATAGTAATAACGGATCATAGACATATTCCTCCATCCTCATTATAAGCACGCTGTTTGGATTAAAAAAATAAAATTTTATTCGAAAGTGAAACTTTGGTGAAATTAATTTTTTTCTGAATGAATTGTGCTATAGTGAAATAGAAGCCATATGTCTGCTCCGGTAGAAATTGAAGATCATTGAACGAAACAAGGTGGTAAGCCTGTCTTTTTCTTATACCTTTCTCTCTTCCAAGAAGGAATGCGTCGTCCCGAGAAGGAGAAGGGATGAGGACAGGCACACATACATCAGATTACAGAAAGGGGAAAACAATGACAGAACTAATGAAAGGCATTGTGTTCACGGCACCTCAGAAAGTTGAGATCATGGAGTTCCAGAAACCTACGATCAAAGACAATGAGGTGCTCATCAAGACCAAGGCTTTCGCGATCTGCACCATGGAACAGAGACTGTTCAGAAACAGCGATAATTATCCGCAGTGTGCAGGCCACGAAGTGTGCGGTGTCATCGAACAGGTCGGCGCAGACGTGTTCGGCTACAACGTCGGAGACAAGGTCGTATCCACTTTCTCTTATTGCGGCTATTGCGAGAACTGCAAGAGGGGAAGAGGATCCAAGTGCGTGAACACAAGACTTCAGAGAAAACGTGCAGACGGTCATGCGACCAACGGAACGTTTGTGACGATCGGCAACTCGGGTATGATCCAGTATGCAGCTGTACCGGCTACCCAGATCTGCAAGGTCGGTGACAATGTCCCGGTCGAACTGGCCTGCCTGTCCGAACCGCTGGCCTGCTGCCTACACTCCGTCAGCAAGACCAGAGCGGAATTCGGCGATACCTGTGTCATCATCGGCGCCGGTATCATGGGCATCCTGCACACCAAGCTCTTCCGCATGAGGGGCTGCCGTGTCATCGTCTCGGAGATGGATCCGGTCAGGAGACAGAAGGCTCTTGACGCCGGTGCGAACATCGTCATCGATCCGTCGAGCTGTGATGCGGTAGAGGAAGTCAAGAAGTACACGGACGGTATCGGGGCAGATATCGTCGTCAATACGACTTCCATCTATCAGGTTGGAGAGCAGGCTCTTCAGATGCTGGCTGTCTACGGACGTCTCATCGCCTATGCTTCTCTGCATCCGGCAAAACCGCTGGAACTCAACTTCGGAGAAGTCCATTACAAGGAGATCGAGATCATCGGTACCGTCTCTCCGAGAGCGGAAGACTTCGTCTATGCGACCAAACTCATGAAGTACAGTCTCATCGACATGTCCGATGTCTTAGAGCAGACATGGCCGATGGAAGAAGCTCAGCAGGCATTTGAAAGGGCGATCGCTCCGGACAGCTACCGCTGTGTCGTCGTTTACGATTAGTCAAATCGAAAGGGGAAAAAATGACAACAAAACCAGCTGAAACCGTTGGCAAGAAGTGCCAACGCAGCACCATCCGGAAGGCCTGGCTGTACAATCAGGTATTCCGCTGTTCATCCGGTTACACCTACAGAATGTCACCGCGTATCGTCGGTACGATGTCTGTCATCTTCAAGGACCTCTATGGCGAAGACAACAAGGAAGTGCTCGCCAGAGAGTTCTCCAAGTACTGGAAGTACTATGATACCAACATCCCGTTTGATGGTCTGATCACAGGTCTGGTCATCAATATGGAAGAGAAGAGAGTCGGCAATCCGGATCTGATCCCGGCCGACACCATCGCCGCATTACAGACAGGCCTCATGGGTCCGGTCGCCTCCATCGGTGACGTCTTCATCCAGGCTATCTGTGTTCCGCTTCTCCTCTCCATCGGTATCGCCCTCTGCGGTACTCCGGATGACCCGAACATCATCGGTCCGCTCTTCTCCCTGATCTCCATCGCCTGCCTCATCCCGGGTGTCTCCTACACCTTATGGATGAAGACATACGATATCGGTGAAAGCCTGATCGACAGGATCCTCGACGGCGGCCTGACAGGACTGCTGTTGAAGGGATCGAACATCGTCGGCTGTATCGTCATGGGTGCCATGATCCCGAAATATGTCACTGTGACGACATCCATCGCCTGGATCGATCCGAATGTCGGTTCCAGCTTCGTCTTACAGACACAGTTCTTTGACAGACTGATGCCTTCCCTGATCCCGCTGGCCCTCACATTACTGTTCCTGCGCCTTCTCAAGAAGGGCACCAGTGTCCAGCTGCTGACTTACGCAGTGATGATCCTTTCCATCATCCTGTCGTTCTTAGGTATCCTCGGAAATGTTCCGACGGTCTAAGAAAGGGGGATATAAAGCAATATGACAAGTACAGTAACGAATTTACAGGCCTTATTGTTAGGCTTATGGGTATTCTGGTTCAAATCGACTTTCCATCCGAACCTGTTCTTCTACTGGTCGAAACCGCTGACAGCTTCTCTGTTTGTCGGTCTCATCATGGGCGACATGAAGACAGCTCTCTCTGCCGGTATCTCCATCCAGCTGGTCTACATCGGTGTCATGGGTATCGGTACTGCTTTAACAGCTGATACATTACTGGCTACAGCCTTCGGCTGCACCCTGGCTATCTGCCTGAGGGAATCCCTCGGACTGGAAGGTGCTGTCGCAGCCGGACTGGCCGTCGCTGCGGCTATCGGTGCTCCGTCTGTCGCGATCGGCAACATCTTCTCCTCTCTGGACGTCGTGTTCAATGAAAGGATGAAGGTAGAGTCAGACAAAGGCAACATCAAGGGCATGCGTTTCTGGGAGATCGTTCCTGGACAGGTCCTGCTGTTCGTCTTCTGGGTACCGGTCATCTTCTTACTGATGAAGGCTTTAGGTAACGATACTTTCCTGGCTACGCTGACCAATGTCCTGAACCCGATCGCCAAGCATCTGGGTGTCATGGCGAAAGTCCTGCCGGCTGTCGGTATCGCCCTGGCTTTACGTCCGATCGTCACCAACGAGCTGCTGCCGTGGGTGTTCATCGGCTTCCTGGCTTCGGCTGTCATGGGCTTAAGCCTGTTATCTGTCGCATTATTTGCCATCTGCATCGCTGTCCTGATCTGCATCCGTGAATACAAGACCGGTGAAGCTCAGAAAGCAGCGTTAGCTGATGACGACGACGATATCTAATACTCATATACGACGATGAGTGAACACGAATTCGTAAAACCGGGTATCCTCATCGCCAGTCATGGAGACCTCTGCGTCGGCATCCAGGACTCTGCCCGTATGATCGGCATGTCCCTGGACAACGTCGTCGCAAAACCACTGCGCGAAGGAGTCTCTCCTGCGACCTATGAAAGTGAATTACGTGAGGTCTTAAACGGCTTCCCGCCGGGTTCGATCGTCCTGATCGATCTCTTCGGCGGGACGCCGTTCAACGTTCTGGCGAAGATATTGCCGGATTATCCGGAGATCCACGCTGCTGCCGGTCTCAATCTGCCGATGCTTCTGGAAGTGTGCGGCGCCTGCAATTTCATGAAGGGCCAGGAACTCATCCAGTCGGCACTGAACGCCGGAAGGGAAGGTGTCGTAGACATCAACCATTTCGTCAACACTCTTCTTTCCACAAAAGCTGAAGAAGACGACGAAGATATCTGATGAAAAAGGGGATCCTCAGGGATCCCCTCAAGAAAGGTGAATACTATGCTTGTTTCTATGAAGGAGACGATGGCGAAGGCCAAGAGGGAAGGCTATTGCATCCCGGGTGTCGCCGTTGAAAACGAGATCGTCGTCCGTGCTGCCATCGCAGCCGCGGAAGAAAAGAACTCCCCGATCATCCTCATCTCCGTGCCGACGGCCAATCCGGACATCCTGTATTTCGGAAGGATCGTCGGTGACCTCGCATTACGCGCAAAAGTACCGGTCTCTATCTGTCAGGACCACGGCGCTACCTTTGAACAGGCGATGATGGCCATCCGGGCCGGATTCTCCGATGTCATGGTAGACCGCTCCTCTCTCCCATTCGAAGAAAACGCCGCCCAGGTCAAGGAGATTGTCAAGGTCGCTCATGCGGTCGGTGTCGGTGTGGAAGCGGAACTGGGTCATGTCGGTGTCGCCAGCAATTACGCGGAAGATGCCGCGGATGATACTCTTACCAGACCGGAAGAAGCGCTCCGTTATATCGAAGAAACAGGCTGCGATACACTGGCAGTCGCTGTCGGAACGGCACATGGTGCCTATCCGAAGGGATTTGAACCGCACATCCGTTTCGACCTGCTGAAAGAACTCAATGAGAAACTCCCGGTACCGTTAGTCCTGCACGGCGGTTCCGGAACCGGAGACGAGAATCTGAGAAAGGCTGCCAAGCTCGGTGCCTGCAAGCTCAATATCTCCAATGACCTGAAGAGAGCCATCGTCAATAAGGTCGGAGAGCTCTCCAATGTCTACCGTCTCTGGCCGACGGTCTTTGAAGCCTATAAAGCTGAGACGATCCACTACATCGATGTCCTGGGCAGTGCCGATAAGGCGTAGGAGAAGACATGCTGAATAATTTTGTTTGGAAGGTCAAGACGAAACTGATCTTCGGAAAAGATACTGTAAAGAACGTCGGACCGGAAGTTGCCTCCTATGGGGTGAAGAAGGTCCTGGTCCACTATGACGGCTCTGATTTCATCAAGCCGCTCATCGCCAAAGTCAAAGAGAGCCTGGAAGCTTCCGGACTGACAGTTTATGAACTCCCGGGCGTTGAACCGAACCCGAAGTTCTCCCTGGTCATGAAGGGCATCCGGCTCTGCCGGGAAGAGGGCATTGAATTCGTCGTCGCTGTCGGCGGCGGTTCCACGATGGACTCTGCCAAGGTCATTTCTGTCGGTACCAACTATCCGGGAAAGGATGAAGACATCTGGGACAAGGTCGATGTCGATGTCAAGCACAAGGCCTTACCGCATGCGGCCATCACCACACTGGCAGCTACCGGTTCCGAATTCTCCGGAACGGCCATGGTGCAGAACGATTTACTGGAATACCCGGTCAAGAAGGGCATCGGCGGACCGGACATCTGCTTTGACTTCGTCATCGCCGATCCGGAACTCCTGTATACTCTGCCTTTGAAGCAGACAGCAGCCGGTTCCATGGATATCATCTCGCATTCCATGGAGTCCTATTTCGGTGATTCCGACAACGCCTACCTGCAGAAGGGCGTACTGGCGACTGTCATCCGCACGACGATGAAGGAAGCCAGAGTGGCCAGAGACGACCCGCGCAACTATGACGCCAGAGCGAACCTCTTCCTATGTTCGTATGTGGCGATGATGGGCCTCCACATGCCGGCCTTCAAGACCGACTGGGCTGTCCACAACATCGAAAAGCCGCTGACCAATATCTATCACGGCACCCATGGCGTCAATCTCGGCATCCTCACACTGGCCTGGCTGAAGTACGCCTGGGAGAGAAACGTTCCTCTCTATGAACAGTGGGCTGTCGAATGCATGGGTGCGACCCGCGACATCTACGATCCGAAGAAGACTGTCTTTGAAGGTATCGAAAAGCTCGAGAACTGGATCAAGTCCATGGGCTTACCGACAAGACTCTCGGAGATCGGCATCGATGACAGCCGCTTTGAAGAAGCTGCCGACCTCGGTCTGGCGGTCGCCGGTGTCCCGAACGGCGACCACAAGGTCATCGGACGCTGCACGAAGCTGACAAGGGAAGATGTCATCAAAGTCTACTATTTAGCTCTATAGAAACGAAACAGGACGCTTCTTCTTTTGAAGAGGCGTCCTTCTAAGGTGAATTATGAAGGTAATGACAGTTTTTGCGATAATCATCGGAGTACTGGCTCTTGTATCTGTGATCTATCTGGCGGTCATGCTGACAAACGGCAGCCGGATAGAGAAGAAACTGGTCAGTCTGCTTGGCAACAGACAGTTCAAGGAGTTTGAAGAACTCGCGGAAAGACCGGAGACAGAGCGCTATGTCCGTCCCTACAACCTCGATGTCCTGCGTCTCAATGAGGCCATGATGAAGAAGGACGCGAAGCTCATCGACAAGGCTTTCGCCCATTTCGATGAAGTCCGTCTCAACAGCGAACAGAAGGAAGCCGTATATTCCCAGGCCTTCGACTACTATCTCGCTACCGGCGATAAGAAGAAGACGAGGAAGTATCACAAGGCCATCATGGAGATGAACCCGAAGGATCCTTCCCTGAAGAACAGCATCGACCGCATGTATGACATCTATGTCAAGGACGGATACAGGTATCTGGAAGATACGCTGGAAGAACTCGAACAGGTCAATGAAGACGCTGTTCCTCTGTTGGAGGGGATGATCGCTTCCATGTATAAAAACAAGGGTGACCAGGAGAAGTATCAGGAATACAAGAGCGCTTCCGAGAAACACTTCCGGGAATTATCGGAAAAACAGTAGTATGGGAAAATGTCATTTCAACTTCTACTCTGAATATCTGAAAAGGAACGTCGATATCGACGTGATTTTGCCGGAGGAATACGGCTACGGCAGAAGACAGAAGGGCCATCCGATCGAAAAGGATTTCCCGGTCCTCTATCTTCTCCACGGCTACAACTCCGACTTTGAGACGTGGGAGAGGAATTCCACGCTTCCTTTTCAGCTTAGAGATCTGCCTTTGGCTGTCGTGCTTCCGAGCGGCTATAACCTGTGGTATGGAAACGGGGAAAAGACAGGGATGGACTATACGTCCTTCCTGGCTCATGAACTGCCGGCAGTCTTAAAAAACACAGTGAACATCTCTGATAGAAGAGAAGATACTTTTATCGGCGGGCTCTCCATGGGAGGCTTTGGTGCCGTTCTCCTCGGCCTGAAGTATCCTGAGAAATATTCCCGGGTCATCTCTCTTTCCGGCGTCACGGACCTCGATCTCTTTTACGCGGACGACTCCTTTAAGACCGCTATAAACAGGGACCGCGACATATCCCTCGGGAAGAGAGATGATCTCAGGAAAAATCACAACGACTTTGAGATGCTGCTGGAAGAAGGAAGAGAAAAGGGAACAGAGTTCCCGGAATTCTATATTGCCTGCGGCATCGAAGATCCGGTAGCCCAGTACAGCTGGAACTTCAAGGAGAAACTCAAGAAGTATCAGGTGCCTTTCCAGTACGTCGAACGCACCGGGAACCACAACTGGGTCTTCTGGGAAGAGGAACTGCCGGAAGTATTGAGCTGGCTTCCTTTGAAGAAGTACGGAAAGGAGGATCTATGATCTCGGTACGCCTTTCCTATCACAGCGAATACCTCGGAAGACAGACTTCCGTCACTTTACTGATCCCGAAGAAAAAGATCGAAGGAGGCTATTCCTATCTGGTCCTCCTCCATCCAAAAGGCGGTGATCATACGGTCATCTCCCGCATGACATCCATCGAAAGATACCTTGAAGAAGGAGACCTCATGGTGGCCATGCCGGATGGAGGTACAGGAGACTATCTGGATGACCCATATCTTCCATATGAGGATATAATGGGAGAGGAGCTGAATAAAAAACTGGAACACTACTTCTGTGTCACAAGAGATTCTCAAAGACGCTATATCGGAGGTCTGGGAGAAGGCGGGAAAGCCGCGGAAGGGATCTACAGGGAACATATGGAAGACTACGCCGGTTTCATCTCGGTCTTACCGGAAGGCGGGACCTGGAGGGACTATGATCTGGCCCTCGAAAAGAAGATGAGACAGCTCGTATATGGAGGATAGAACACTATGAGAAACAA
>JAFOMB010000197.1 GCA_017419065.1 Erysipelotrichaceae bacterium
CCAGCATGTCCAGGGTCTTCTTATTCCCGTAATAGATCGCCTTATCGGAAGTCATCTCCGTATAGGTCAGTCCGGCCCCGAAGCCGTAACAGACCTCTCTAAAAGCCCCATTGGTGATACCGGCCATAGGCCCGATCACCAAAGGCGATGCGATCTTCAGATCACTTATAGACCACATACTTCCTCAGCAGTTCGAGATCGTCCTTCCCGAAGTGATAGGTCTTGTCGCAGAACTCGCACCTGATGTCGATGCCCTCTTCATCCAGGAGTTCCTCCAGATCTGTCTTGGATAATGTCAGCAGGTTTCTCAAGAAGCGGTCCTTAGAGCAGTCACAGTGATAACGGAGCTCCTTTTCATCCAGCAGAACAAAGTCTTCAAACAGGGACTTCGCGTAAGCCAATAGATCATTGTTTTCCGCCAGGACGGAAGAGATAGGACGCAGTCTCTTTGTGAGCTCTTCCAAGGCCACGATGTCCTCTTCCCCGTGTCCCGGCAATAACTCCAGGATCATGACACCGGCAGACTTGCAGGTAGAATCGGTATCGACCAGAACCCCGACAGAGACCACCGTCGGTACCTGTTCGGAAACAGAGAAGTAATAGGCGAAGTCATCGCCGATCTCCCCTGTCTGCAGGGAGACCTGGGAGGTGTAGTTCTGTTTCAGTTTGAGGTCTTTGGTGACCTTTAAATAGCCGTCTCTTCCCACAGCCATCCCGACAGCTAATTTATTGGAATCGTTGTATTTGAGATAGATGTGCGGATCTCCCACAAAGCCCTTGAGATCGCCGTTCGGCAGGCCTACGGCCATGACCGTGCCGATAGGACCGCCGCCGTTGATAGTGACCGTTACGGCTTCCTGTTCCTCTTTCTGCATGAGGGCCATGATGCCGGTAACAGAAAGAACTCTTCCTAAAGCAGCTAAGGAAGTAGGATACATATCATGGACTCTTCTGGCTTCTTCACAGAGGTCCCGGGTATCTGCGAGGTAGAGGCGGACTTTTCCGTTCCGCGCCGTACCGATGATCACGTTTTTATTCATGAATACAGTGTACCATAAACCATTCAAAAACACCGCTGAGCGGTGTCATTGATCTTCTTTCTTCTCTTCTTCGTAATACCGACTCTTATAGCCGTAGTAGGAATGGCCGTAGTAACCCCCGATAGAACCCTTCGAACCGTTCAGGATGAAGCCGCCGATCTCGATACCGGTATTCTTGAGTTCCTGCATGCCTCCTACGACGACACTTCTTCTGGCATAGTCCGCCATGATGACATAGAGGGCCTCATCGGCGTATTTGGCCACCAGTAAGGCATCGACTAAGGTAGCGGAAGGCGGGGTATCGAGCAGTACGATATCGTAGTCCTTCTTGAGCTCTTCAATGATCTTTCCCATCTTATCAGTCCCTAAGACACCGGAGTGATTGGTCAGGTTCTTTGAGGAACCGAAGATGACAGAGAGGTTGATCCCATAGCGCTTATAGGAGACTAAGACGTCCTTCAGTTCTTCCCTTCCCGCCAAGACTTCGATGATGCCCGGCTGGTCTTCGTGGAACTGGAAGACTTCCCGTAAGGACGAATGTCTCAGGTCACAGTCGACCAGGACGACTCTCTTGTTTTTGCCGGACAGGGAGATCGCAAGATTGGCGGCAACGGTCGACTTTCCCTCTCCCGGTACGGAAGAAGTGACCATCAGGACCTTGTGGCCGCTCTCTTCAAGCTTTCTCATGACTCTGGTACGTATGAGACGAATGGATTCCAGGTAGTCCTGCTGGACGTTGTGTTCGAGGATATTGATGCCGGAGAAACCGCTTCTTCTCTTCTTCTTGCGGTAGATCGGAAGAGTCCCTAAGTGGTCGACATTGCTGAAGGACTTGACGTCCTTACTGGAACGAATCGTTCGGAACATCAGCATGTGCATGGCCACGACTCCTAAGCCCAATACCAGACCGATCAGAGCGCCTCTTACCGCGTTGCCTCTGACCGCGACTTCCTGACCGCTGTCGCTCGGGATGCCGGAGTCATCGACGATCTCCATGACCGTCTCCCCTACGACGTATTCCGCGACTTTCGGATAGTTCCTGATGATCGATAGTAAAGTCTGATAGGACTTGTCCGGATCATCGGAGCTCACACTGATGGTAACGAGATTAGTCTCCTCGACATTGGTGACCTTGATATTGGCCGGTAGAGATGTCACGCCCAGATCCTCCATGATGACATCCTTCAAGATGCCGCTGGTGAGGATATACGGGAAGACCGTACCTAACTGGGCAGCGGATCTCGGATTGGCGGAAGAGCCCTCTCCGGCAGAATAGACCGCCACGGTAGCTTCTGCCTTATAAGCCGGTACATAGGTGCTCCGGGTACGGAAAAAGCTGAACGCTCCCAGTCCCAGCGCCAGTACTAAAACCACGATCCAGAGCCTCTTGAATGAACTCCAGAAGGCATCTACGAAGGCCGTGATATCCAGTTTTTCTACTTCTGCCGTATTCTCAGACATTCTCTTCCTTCACTTTCGAATCGTCTTTCTTCTTCGCGCTGGCGGTAGGATCCTTCCTTTCCGCGTAATGACCATAGACTCCATAGTGTCCATAGTTTCCGTAATTGCCATAGCTGCCGTACTTGCCGTACTTGCCATAACCGCCGTATCTTCCATAGCGTCCATAGTTGCCATAGTAGCTTCCCACGATCGCCCTTCTGGCACCCGGAAGCGTCCGGACACCATTCAGGATACAGCCGGACATATGACAGCGGTATTTCTTCAGTTCATCGATCGCATCGTTGATATCTTCCGCCAGAGAACGGTTATACTGGACGACCAGTAAGGAGATATCGGCGATATTGGCGACCGCTTCCGCATCTGCCATCAAAGACATCGGCGGCGTATCCAGGATGATGATATCCATCAGTTCGCTGAGCTTTTCGATCAGCTTCCGGAAGACCGGTTCCTTGAGATACTCGGTAGAATCCCGGCTTCCCTTGCCCGCCAGGATCAAAGGCAGTCTCGTGAGAGGATCCCGGTAGACGATATCCTTGGCGGCATTCCTGTTTCCGTTCAGGAAATCACTTAACGAAGTTCCTTCTTTCACTTCGATATCGAAGATCTTCGCCTGAGAAGGTCTTCTCATATCGCAGTCCACCAGTAAGACTTTCTTGCCCTGTTCCTGCATGGTGAGTGCCAGATTGGCCGCTACCGTCGACTTTCCTTCATGTTCCGCCACACTGCTGATCATGATGACTTTCGCATGATGTCTCTCCGCGGACTTTAACACAGCGGCCGCGATCTTCTTATACTTCTCCACAAAGGAGAAACTGGCTGTCACATCCGAGACCAGGACAGAACTCTTTCCGAGGTCGCTCTTCGACTTGTGCAGCTTTTCATATTCGATAGAACCTAAGAAGGTCGCATCGAGTTTCTCTCTCGCGTCCTTCTCGGACTTGATCGTATCGTGACGGTAGGACAGGAAGGCAAAGGCCAGTGTCAGTAAACCAAAGGACAGGACAAAGGCCCGCTTGGCCATGCCGACAGGCGAATGGCCGTTGACGCTCTTCAGCGGGACCTGCGGCTGTGCCAGGACTTCCATGACCATGGTGGTGTTGACGTACTGTATGAGGTCCGGGTAGAGTTTCATGATCGAACGGATGATGCGGAAGGTCTTCTCCGGGGAATCACTGGTGACACTCAATGTCAGCAGGTTCGTCTCATCGATGACTCTCGCGGAGGTCCTCGCGTCGAATCTCTCCAGCCCGATATCCTCGCAGACCATCTTCTTCAGGACGTCGCTGTTTAAGATGCTTGTAAAGCTCGTCGCGACGGATCTCGCGGAGGAGAGATTGTTGTAGGCATAGACAGAACTGCTGGTCCTCTTATACATGACCGCAAAGGTCGCGGTAGACGTATAGGTCTCTGTCGTTCTGGCCGTAAAGATCATCATGGTGATCATGGCACAGGCCAGGGCACCTAAAAGGATGGCCCAGGAATTCTTGAGGACGTCCATGATCAGACTGAAGAACTCGATGTTCTCAAAGAGTTCGCTGTTGTTGTCTCTCTTCTCGCTCATCAGTTGTCCTCCGTGACGATCAGGATCATCTCTGTCTCTGTTGTCTGGTCATAGGAAATACGCAGATCAAAGTCTACGCTGTATACACCCGGTGTACTGTAATCTACTAAAGAATCATCGATGGTGATGCTGTCGGCACTTACATCCGCTTCTTCAAAAGTCAGTTCTCTGTCTCCCTGTCTGATCCCGATGAGATAAGACCTGAGATCGATCTCTTCCCCTACCGGGATATAGACGATGTAGTCGCTTAAGGAAGGACGCATGCGGTTGTATTCCGAAGCGCTGCAGACATGTAAGATCAAAGAAAGCTTCTCGACATCTCCATAGTCATTGGTGACTTCCAACACTACCGGATATTCTCCTGTAGAAGCGGAACCTGAAGAAGAGGTCACGATCTTGACCTTTCTGGAGATATCGCCGTTCAATACATCTTCCGCTCCGAAGAAGTCAAAGTCATAACTGGAGGACATCCTCATCAGTAAAGGACTCTTCGAATAGAATCTAGGGGAATGATAATCATCATAGATGACTCTTCTGGAGTAGGTGGCGACATTGTTGTGGGAATCAAAGGCAGAATAATCGACTCTTATCTCCCCTTCTTCTATGAAGTTGGACTTTCCCGCAATGACGATCGTAGAGGTGACATCGCCGTCTCTCTCATCTACAGCACGGACACCTCTTAGAAGATCTTCATCTGTAGAACTGACACTTAAATGGAGTTCCTCATTCTCACAGCTGATCACCGGAGGAATGATATCACGGTCTCTTCTCGTCCTGATCCGGTCCACACCGAAAACAACACTTGTCACGGCAAACAGGATCACTAACGCTATACGAAGAGCACGCATGAAAAAACTCCTTTCAGTAAGAACACTTCTATTATAAAGGATTCCAGGGTCCTTTTGACAGGAATAAACGTATCATCTGATATACAAGAAAGCAGGACATCTGTCCTGCCTGTTTATTTCTGTATCACATGATACTTCTTCAGTAAGCCTATTCTCTTCTTTCCCAGTTCCAGAGACTCCTGAGGATCGTTATCAGAGATCTTCCTTGTCTCTTTGAGATAGGTAAAGACTCTCTGTCCCCAGGACAGAGGAAGAAGGTATGGCCTCTTCTTCAGATACGGATACTTCTTCGACATGGCTCCTAACGGAGGGAAAACAGAAGAGAAGACAGACTTCTTTTCCAGGGCATTCAGAGTCATCGTACTGGTATGAAGTCTGGTAAAGGAAGAGGCCCCATAGATGCCGCTTTTCAGGATGTCTTCGAGAAGATCTTCTTCTTC
>JAFOMB010000198.1 GCA_017419065.1 Erysipelotrichaceae bacterium
AAAGGCTATTAAAAAAGATCCCTCGGGATCTTTTATCCTCTTCTGGCTTCTCTTAAGGGTTTCTCCCAGAAAACCTTTGCGTGATTCTCTTTGGAGAGCTCATCGATGATGGAAGGCAGCTCTTCCAGATAAGCTGCTTCTCTCTTCTTTGAACGCCTTCCCTTTCCCGAATAGAGGATCTTTTCAAAATAGGCATCATAGGAGACGCCGTAGTCCTCTTCGTCTCTGTGTGGGAAGAAGGTGACAGCTGCCGTATAGGTGATCTCGCCGTTCTCGGAATCGCTGATCAGAAAGACCAGTGCGCCTTTCCTCTCTACTCCCTGAAAGGAAGCTTCTGCTTCAAAATACTGTTCGTAGACATTGATGACCATAGAGTGGCCTTTCTAAAAGAAAACGGGATGACCCGTTTCTTTATTTTCTGATGAATTTCGCGTAGACGTAAAGGCTTACGCAGGAACCGATGACCGCTAAAATGATGGAACCGATCAGGTTCGTAGCACGTAAACCGATCAGAGAACCGATCAGACCGCCCACAAAGGACCCTATCAGTCCGATCAGCAGATTCTTGACCCAGTCCTGTCCAGGCAGGCCTAAGATACGGGATGAAAGATAGCCGGCCACCAGTCCGACGATGACCGCATAAATCAACCATGTCATAGGATATCCTCCTTCCTATAGAAATATTGTATCTCTTTTTTCTTTGTTGAAGGGATCATTCCATATCGTAGTAGGAAGAGGCCAGTTCTCCTCTTCCCGCATGACTGGCAGCTCCTTCATAGCGTTCGCAGAAGTAGACAGCGGCCTCATAGGCGCCGTAAGAGGAATCTTCTGCGTTCATTAAATAATTCTTTACACCGGAATAGGAATTGGAGAGTTCCATATTCATATAGGCGATCTGTCCTTCGATACTGTAGGCATCATAGCCGTTTTCGGCGCACCAGGAGAAGAGCCTCTCCTTTCTGCCGCCTCCCCATTGACATAATCCCAGATAATAGCCGTCGACTGTCGGATCGAAGGTGCTTTCGAATTTGATGTTGGCGAGGATAGCACAGGCAGCGGCTTTATTGTAGCCATAGGTCCCTGTCAACAGGGAATAGATGGTCCGGTAACCCTGGGAAGAGATGGCTGCCGGTCTTCTTTTCACATGAAGGAGATAGGACATGATACCCGTATTCCCGTTTTTATCCTTCGCCTTTACGGTAACGGTATAGTCACCGGCCGTCTTGAGATCGGCGTCGCTTTCTGTCTCGTATTCTTTGATATCGCCGTCCACTTCATCATAGACACGTACGACATTCTCCTTGAAGTCATAGTCCGCATTCACATAGACACTGACTTCTTCCTTTTCCAGTTCTATGACGGGTTCCTTCGTGTCTTCCACATGATAGATGACTTCAACGTCTCTTTTGACCGGGAAGGCGTATTTTTCTTCTTTGGCCTTCAGGGTATAGGTGACAGGATAGTCTCCTGTCTTCATCGTATCGACGTCCCCTTCATAGGAGATCTCTCCCGTATGGCTTTTCAAAGACGTGACAGGATCGAAGTCCGATCCGTATTCGATGGTATCTGTCTCGTATTCCAGCGTGAGCGAATCATAGACTTCGAGGTAGTGAGCGCGCATGTCGAAGAAGACGTAGAGCGCTAATAACAGTATTCCGAGGAAGATCCAGATCTTCTGTTTCTTTGTGAGATTATGCATAGGTATATGATAATCAAAAGGTTCCCGGAAGACAAGAAAAGAGGAATTTCTTCCTCTTTAGAGTTTTCCTAAGCGTTTCATGACGCGGAGGGTATAGGAGGCATTCTCCCTGAGATCCCTCAGATGGAGTCTTCCGTCCTTCAGGCCTTCCTTCATCTCCCTGAAGTTCTTCTTGTTTCCCGGCATGAAGAGGTCTCCTCCCGCTCTGGCGACATTGGCTGCATCCGGACTGTGGTACTTCTGTCCCTTTTCCGAGAAGGCTGCGACGACCCAGTCGGTCATGACCGTTCCCTGATAGCCGAATTCCCTTCTGAGGATATCCCGGCACAGCTGCGGATCTTCCGATGTGTGGACACCGTTGATCAGGTTGTAGGAGGTCATCAGAGCTGCCGGATCGGATTCCCGGATACAGAGTTCAAAGCCCTTGAGATAGATCTCTCTCAGCGCCCTTTCCGAGACGACGGAGTTGTTGAAGTAGCGGTTGGTCTCCTGGTTGTTGGCAGCGAAGTGCTTGATCGTCGTGCCCTTGCCAGGATGTGCCTGGACACCCAGTGTCACGGCAGCTGCCATCTTTCCCGAGAGGACAGGATCTTCGGAATAGTATTCGAAGTTCCGGCCGCAGAGGATGGAACGATGGATGTTGAGAGCCGGTGCCAGCCAGAGGTCGACACCGAATTCCTCCATCTCGCCTCCGACGATATCGCCGCACATCTTCGCGAAATCATGATCGAAGGACTGGGCGATAGCTGTACCGATCGGGATGGCTGTACAGTACTGTTCCTGCAGTTTCACGCCTCTCTTCAGCTTCGAAGAGCGGTTCATGAACAGGAGTGCGACCTTCGGCAGATAGTCCGTCAACGATTCCGGAACACTGATGCCGGTAGCGTGGACGCCTTTTTCATCGGTGTAATACTGCGGAGAAAGACGCAATCCTGCCGGACCGTCCGACATGACCAGTGACGGGATCCCCTTCTCTTTCAGGATCATCACCGATTCTCCGGCAGCCCCTGCCACACTGAAGGAGGCATCGCCGATCACGGAGAGCGGACTGCTCTTCGGATCGAAGGCACCGATATTCATATAGATCAGATCGTCTTCACTGAGACGGTCGACTTCCTTTTCGATCGGAGGATTATCGGAATAGTCGACGATTTCTTTCTTAAAGGCAGAAGGATCGACTCTGAAACTCTTTCCTTCATATTTCTCTTCTTTTCTGCAGGAGGAGAGATCGCGGAAGGCCGGTTTCCCGCAGCGGTTCTTCACCTGTCTTAACAGGACGTCTTCCTCCAGGGTGAATTTCGCAATGATCTTCGTATTGACAGAACTGTTTCCCATGCGCAGGAGATAGTCTCCCTTCTCCAGGAGGTAGCAGGCTCTTTCTTCATCATAGGAGGCATCTAAGGAAAGCGGGAAGGAAAGCGTGAGAACTTCCTCTTCTCCCGGCTGCAGTTCCTTCGTCTTGGCGAAGGCCACAAGGTCCTGATAGGCCTTGTCGAGCTTTCCGGACGGGCAGGAGAGATAGAGCTGTATGACTTCTCTGCCGGCTCTGTTTCCGCTGTTTCTCACCCGGACGAGGACTTTCACTTCTTCGCCGTCTAAGACCGTCTCTTCTTCCTTCCATTCAAAGGTGGTATAGGAGAGGCCGTAGCCGAACGGAAATAAAGGTCTCTTTTTGAAGGAATCGAAATAGCGGTAGCCGACATAGATGCCTTCCCGGTATTCCGTATCTTCCATCTTTCCGAAGCTTCCTACCTGACAATAGTCTTCTGCCTTTGCCCAGGTCGTCGTGAGTTTTCCGGAAGGCGACGTCTTTCCGAGGAGGATGTCCGCCAAGGCCGAACCGGTTTCGACACCGAGCTGCGAGAGGACCAGGATGTTTTCCACGCTCTCCAGTCCGGAGAGATCGACCGGTCCTCCGGTATTGAGTACCAGCAGGAACTTCTCATAGTGTTCCTGACAATATAAGATATCTCTTGTTTCGCTGTCTGTTAAGAGCACATCACCCTTCATGACCTTCCGGTCATTTCCCTCTCCGGAGTTGCGGGCGAGGACATAGACAGCTGTATCTCCTTCGCCGTCAAGCGGCAGATCATAATCCGGTTCCGGCATGACCGCCCCCATCGCAAACATGGCCGGCATCTGTCCGGCTTCCTTGGCTCTTCTTTTGACATCTTCCACGAAAGCCGCTTTGGCACCTCTGACCACTTCGTCATAGCCATCTCGCCAGTTCTCTCCGGTCAATTCAAAACCGGCCTCTTTCAGGCCTTCCTCCACGCTCACAAAGAAGCGGGAATTGACTTCCCCGGAACCGGTGCCGCCCTTGACAGTACGTCTGGAGCCATTCCCATAGAGAGCCAGTTTCGAGGCAGTCTCCAGCGGAAAATCACCGTTGCTTCTAAGCAGGACCGTACAGCCGCTGAGATGTTCTCTCAGTCTTTCCAGATTATATTTTTCCAATTCTTTCATAAACGTCACCTTTTCTCTTCTTATCATATCATCTCATTTTTCCTTTTTGGGTTTTGTAAGTATAATAGGGTTATTAAAAAAGGATAGATCTATGAAAAAGACAAAGGTATTGATCACAGTACTCGCTATATTGCTTCTCCTGGCAGGAGGATACCTCGGAGGGATCCTCTTCTTTCAGTCTCACTTCCTGCCTCGTACCCGTCTCAACAGTATCGACGTCTCCATGAAGTCCCTGGAGGAAGCAGAAGATCTGATCTCCGCTGATCCGATCCCGCTGACGCTCGTTGAGAAAAACAGCAATGGCAATTCCACTGTCAAGGAAGTCCTCCTCTTAGGACAGGATGTCAAGGCGGAAGCGCGCTATGATGCCGAGTCCCTTTTAGAAGGGCAGAACATCTTCACCTGGTTCACTTCCTTCTTCAAGGACAGCGACCTCACCTGCAAGAAGGCAGAAGGTTCCTATGATGAGACGAGTCTGAAGGACTTCATCGGAAAGCTCTACTGTCTCCAGGAGAGAAATATCAAAGAGCCGTCTCCGGCACATCTCGAGATCAATGAAGGCATCCTGACAGCTGTGGAAGCTGATGATGGTTCCCTCATCAAGGAAGAGACGCTGCGCCAGCAGGTCACAGCCTTCGTAAAGGCCTTCCTGGAAGGCTCCGGCACTGACACCCTCGATCTGACGTCCTTCTATGAGACGGCGGACCATTCTGATATCAGCGTCTATCTCGAACAGCAGAGAGAAAAACTCCAGCCGGTCCTCGACAAGACCGTGACCATCGTCGTATCTGAAAGCATCACCGTTCCTCTTGCGGGTAGGGACATGCAGGACATGCTGGTACTGAAGGACAACGAACTCTTCGTCGACGAAGACAAACTGGAACCGTATGTGAAAGCCCTGGCTGACAAGTACGATATCTCAGAAACCCTCTATATCAACCGGCCTTCCCTGCGCTCCTCTTTACGGAACAGCCTCCTGGCTGCCACCAACTCCACCGTCTACGCCTCCTGGAGCACGGAATCCTCTTCCTCATCCTCCACAGAGATCCCATCTACGGGAAAACTCATCGATGTCGACTACAGCGAACAGACACTGCGCTACTATGAGAACGGCAATCTCATCTTCTCGTCTGACATCGTCACCGGAAACGCGGCGACCTATACGATCATCGATTACGGAACGTATTATGTCCAGCGCAAGAAACAGGGCGCTACCCTTCGCGGTTCCGACTATACGGAATATGTCGACTTCTGGATCGGCTTCGGAAGATCCGGCCACTACTCGGACGGCGGCGGCATCCTGGGTATCCACGATGCTTCCTGGCGAAGCGAATTCGGCGGCGATATCTGGCTGTCTGATCCATCCCATGGCTGTGTAAACATGCCGAGAGATAACGAAGAGAGATTATACAACGCTGTTGATATCGGCACAGAGATCCATATACACGAGTAAAAAAGACCGCCGAAGCGGTCTTTCATCTTAATGGGTCAGTCTGTAGAAACGGGCTCCTCCCGGATAGATCCGGACGTCCTGATAGCCATGATTATAGAGGATCCTTGAAGCTGTATGGGCCCGGACACCGGCTGCACACATGACGACGATCTTTCTTCCTTCCGGGACTTCTTTTATTCTCTCCCTCAGCTGTCCTAATGGGATGTTGAAGGCATTCGGGATGGCGTAGGCTTCCACTTCTCCCTTTTCCCGGACATCCAGACAGAAGACATCTTCCTTCTCCAGGACATCATAGTCCGCAAAGGACGCCTGTTTCCGAAGGACGTTCTCCCCGCAGAAGCCGGCCATATTTACCGGATCCTTGGCAGAAGAGAACGGCGGGGCATAGGAGAGCTCGAGTTCCTTGAGATCCCTGATGGAAGCTCCCAGTCTCATCGCCGTGGCAATCACGTCATTCCTCTTGTCCACACCGTCTTCTCCGACGATCTGGGCACCGAGTATCTTTTCATCTTCCAGGGAGAAGAGGACCTTGATCATCATCGGTTTTCCTCCCGGATAGTATCCCGCATGAGAAGACTGGGAGATCGTCACCATTTCATAATCTCTTCCTCTGACCAGCCCTTTTCTGCAGAGCTGTTTTTCATTATGGCCGGTTGAAGCCGCGGACAGGGAGAAGATCTTGGCGATCGATGTCCCCTGGCTTCCCTTATAGGTTTCTTCAAAGCCGGCGATATTGTCGGCAGCCAGACGTCCCTGCTTGTTGGCAGGAGAGGCCAGCGGGATGATGGTCTTTTCCCCGGAGACGAAGTCTTTCACTTCTACGGCATCTCCTGCCGCATAGATCGACGGATCGCTCGTACGCATGTGCTCATCCGTGACGATGCCGCCTCTATCTCCTAACGCAAGTCCGGCTTTCTTCGCCAGCGCGCTGTTCGGCCTGACGCCGATCGCCAGAATGACCAGTCCGTATTTCTCTTCTTTTCCGGAAGAGAGTTTTACTTTGATACCGTCTTTGACATCTTCAAAGGCAGAGACAGCGTCATTCAGGATGACCTCGACACCATTCTTCTTGACTTCCTTCAGAACGATCAAGGACATCTCCTTATCGAGATTGTTCATGAGCTGATCGGAGGCTTCCACCAGTGTCACTTTCTTTCCGGCAGCGACGAGATTCTCTGTCATCTCCAGACCGATGAATCCGCCTCCGATGACGCAGACCTTCTCGATCTCCTCTTCCTCTACCATCTCTCTTATACGTACCGTATCATCGACCGTCGTGACAGTCTTGATCCTCTCTGAATCGATTCCCTCAATATTCGGACGCACCGGAGAAGAACCGGTGGCGATCACTAAAACATCATAGG
>JAFOMB010000199.1 GCA_017419065.1 Erysipelotrichaceae bacterium
TCTCCTAACGCAAGTCCGGCTTTCTTCGCCAGCGCGCTGTTCGGCCTGACGCCGATCGCCAGAATGACCAGTCCGTATTTCTCTTCTTTTCCGGAAGAGAGTTTTACGGAGATACCCTCTTTGACATCTTCAAAGGCAGAGACAGCGTCATTCAGGATGACCTCGACACCATTCTTCTTGACTTCCTTCAGAACGATCAAAGACATCTCTTTATCGAGATTGTTCATGAGCTGATCGGAGGCTTCCACCAGTGTCACTTTCTTTCCGGCTCTGACGAGATTCTCTGTCATCTCCAGACCGATGAATCCGCCTCCGATGACGCAGACCTTCTCAATCTCCTCTTCCTCTACCATCTCTCTTATACGTACTGTATCATCGACCGTCGTGACAGTCTTGATCCTCTCTGAATCGATTCCTTCAATGTTCGGACGTACCGGAGAAGAACCGGTGGCGATCACTAAAACATCATAGGATTCTTCATAGGTCTTTCCTTCTTTCAAGGAAGAGACAGTTACACACTTTCTTTCTCTGTCGATATTTACCGCTTCATGATTGACTCTCACATCGATATTGAAGCGGGCCTTCATGACTTCCGGTGTCTGCAGCAGTAAAGAGGAACGGGAAGGGATCACCCCTCCCACATGATACGGAAGACCGCAGTTGGCGAAGGAGATGTAGTTCCCCTTCTCTAAAATGATGATCTCCGCGTTTTCATCGAGCCTGCGCAGTCTCGCTGCACAGCTGGCGCCTCCCGCAACTCCGCCGATAATAACAACTTTCATGTTTCTCCTCAGCGTTTCTTCATATCTTCTGCCGCTACCGCCAGCAGGCGTGCGACGATTTCCTGGTTCCTGTCCATCAGGTCAAAGACCGCATCTTCACTCAGCACCCCTCTTTTGAGATCCTTCGGGAGCTTTCCGGCTTCATCAGCTTCAAAGTCCTTCATCCACTGCGGAGACATATAGTAGGAAGAGAGCTTATGATAGGCTTTCTGGACTTCTTCATACTTCTTCAGAGACTTTTCAAATTCTTTGAAGACTTTCGTACACTCATCCAGATAAGTTTCCATCTGCTGGATTCTGTCAGTCTGTTTCATGATATTGTCCTTCTTTCTATCTTTATCATATCGTATTTTCCAAAGGAAAAGGCCTTGCGGCCTTCTTCTCAGATATTGATCCTGATACTCATGTCTGAAAGAGGATACGTCGAACAGGAGTGGACATAGCCGAAGTCTTTATCAGCTCTCCGGCGTCCGTCATTCTCCGGATTGACATAATACTCTCCTTCAAGGACCTTGATGCGGCAGACACCGCAGGAACCGCTCCGGCAGGCTGTATGGATCTTAAGACCTGCCCTCTCCAAAGCGACAGCGAGACTTTCATCAGCCCTGGCAGGGACGACCGTCTCTTTGATGCCCTGGCAGACTTTGAGTTCATAGACGTCTTTCTTCTTCTCTGCCGGATAGCCTTCAGATAAGGAGATGTCCTTCGGCTGTCCCGGAACGTCATAGCGGATACGGCGCTTCGGGATATCCAGTTTCAGGAATTCTCCCTTCAGGAACTTCACCATGGCTTCCGGACCGCAGACGAAGTAAGAGGTATCTTCCTTTGCGTACTTTTTAATGAGTTCCGCATTCAGGAAACCTCTTTCCCCTGTCCATTCCGGATCATCACCGCTGAGCACATGGACGACTCTTACTTTTTCGCAAAGGCACTTCTCCAGTTCTTCCTTCAGGGTGATGTCCTTACTGTCGACAGAGCCGTAGAGGATCGTGAGATCCACGTCGAGTTTTCCGAAGCGGATCTCTCTTGCCATGGAGAGGAACGGGGTGATGCCGCTGCCTCCGGCTAAGGCCAGGATGTGCTTGCCATCCCTGATCGGATCATAGTGGAATTCGCCGAGCCCGACTTCTCCTTCATAGACGTCTCCGGCTTTCGCGTTATCATAGAGATATTCCGAGATAAAGCCGTCTTCCTTCAGCTTCTTTACGGTGATCTCGATATACGGATGATCCCCTCTTGTCTCATAAGGAGCACTGGAGATGGAGTACGGACGGCTCACACGGGAACCGTCGATTGACAGGATGACCGTCATGAACTGTCCGGCCATGAAGTAAGGAAGATGATCAGAGCTGAGGCGGATCGTCTTCGCACTCAGACCCGCTTCTTTGACGCTTTCTACTGTCAGAGAGATGATGCCCGGATGAAGGGCTCTTGCGGTATCGCCGATAGGGTCATAGGCCTTCGGGGAAGAAGAGGCCGCCTCATACGCCGCCTGTCTTCTCTTCGTCACCCGGGAAGCCCCGGTGACATCTTTCAGGAATCCTTTGACTTTCATGCCTGCTTCCTCCTTTCCATCATATCGAGTATGATCTTGGCTGCCTTGCGGCCATTGGTGATAGCCGGTCCCATGCCGTCACCGGAGATCTGATGGGCTCCCGCAAAGGAGAGTCCGTCGATATAGTTCTCCTGTTCCGACATCTGTAAACGGGCGACGATGTGGTCGTCCATCATATGCATGTAGCCGTAGATACTGCCTCTGTAGGCACCGGTGAAGTGGGATACCGATACCGGTGTCTCATAGACGATCTCCAGGATGTGTGATTTCAGATCGATGCCGAGCCTTTCCGATTCCTTCTGAATGAAGTATTCGGCATTCTTATATTTCATCTCCGCATAGTTCTCTTCATTCACATTCAGCCATCCTTCCGGTCTCGGAAGAGCGGTGATGGAGTAGATGCAGGTACCCTCCGGTGAAGCTTCCGGGTTGGCGAGGTTCGTACAGATCGAAGTGATATACGGATACGGACCTTCGGTGGCGTACTCTTTGAAGATCATATCGAGATCCATGCCATCCGGGGCATAGAAAGTCGAATAGTCTTTGAGACCGAGTTCTTCCGCGCTCTTATCCAGCAGCATGACTACCGAGAAGCAGGTGACGCCCAGGGTCTTCGCGTTGACGAATTTATAGGCACCGGAAGGAACTTCCGATGACGGTTCGATCATGGAGGTGTAGGCCTTGTCCGGGTAGGCGGAACAGATGACATAGTCCGAAGCGATCTCGATGCCGTTTTCCAGACGTACGCCTTTGACTCTTCCCTTTTCCACGAGGATCTTGTCGACCCGTACCCCGAATTCCACCTGGGCTCCCATCTCCATAACTCTTTCCGCCATCTTGAGGGACATCTCATGAGAGGACTTTCTCGGGACATAGGAACCATATCCCAGATAATCCGCCATCAGGAAGGCCCATATCGTAAACGGCAGGTGTTCCAGGATATCGCCTACATAGATCCAGTAGGCAGATAAGACATGGACGACTTCCTCCGGAAGATCAAAGGTGTCGATGACTTCCTTCGCGCTGTAGCCGGCTGTCTTGACGAAATCCGGGTGCTTCATCAGCATCTCCGGCTTGGACATCGGCGTAACCGAGAGGATGTTGACGGAGTTGTAGACTCTGTGGCAGAGTTCCAGGAGTTCCAGGACCTTCCTGGTGACGCCTTCCTCTCTGGAGACAGAGGCGATCTCTCTGGCCGGTGTCTCAAAGTTGCCATGTGTTCCCGGATGGACCAGGACATCTGTCTTTGATCTCGCGTCCACAAAGCGGTAGGCCTCCGGCACTCTCAGCCATTCAATATCGACACCCATCTCTTCTAAGAAGTTCCGTATCTTGAGCGGACACTCCTTCGGTCCGATGGACATCATCTCATGGAGCGACGCTTCGATCTCGACACCGCCTCTCACAAACGAGGTCGCGACACCTCCCGGCAGATTGTGCTGTTCCAGTACCAGGACATCCAGACCCTTGTTTCTGAGGGTCAGAGCGGATGCCAGACCGGCCAGAGCCCCGCCGATGATGATCACATCATAACGGTCTCTGAAATACTTTTCCTGACTCATAATTCGATCCTTTCCTGTTTTTCTGTATGGAGAAATGAAGA
>JAFOMB010000200.1 GCA_017419065.1 Erysipelotrichaceae bacterium
ACTACATCGTCGGTGTCATCAACGGTACCTTCACGATCAACAAGCGTTCGATCACTGTCAAGGCGGACGATCTGTCCAAGACATATGGCGAAGAAGATCCGAAGCTCACCGCTACTGTGACGGGAGCAGTCGAAGGTGATACGGTCAGTTACACACTGAGCCGTGAAGAAGGCGAAGATGCCGGTGAATACAAGATCTCCGTCACCGCAGGCGAGAATCCGAACTACGAAGTCACTGTCGTAGACGGTGTCTTCACGATCAAACCGGAAGAAGCACCGGCATATAATGTCATCCGTCTCTCCGGTAAGGACAGATACGCCACTTCTATCAAGGCAGCGGATGAACTGAAGTCCTTATTGGGTGTGGACAAATTCGATGCGGTCATCTTAGCTACCGGCAAGAACTTTGCAGACGCTCTGGCAGGCGGATACCTGGCCGCTAAGAAGAGCGCTCCGATCCTGCTTACTTCCGATAAGAAAGCAGCCGAAATCAATGAATACATCAATAAGAATCTTAAGGACGGAGGAACGGTATACATCTTAGGCGGCGAAGCTGCTGTTTCCGATGCCGCCCTCGCCGGCCTTAATAATTCCTTTGATCAGCAGAGACTCGCCGGTAAGGACCGCTACGCCACCAACCTCCTGATACTCGAAACAGCAGGCATCACAAATGAATCCATCCTGATCTGTACCGGAGCGGGAGAGAAGGGATACGCCGATTCCTTAAGCGCTTCTTCTACCGGATTGCCGATGCTTCTGGTCAACGGTAAGAAGGATTCTCTCACAGACGCCCAGAAGAACTTCCTCACTTCCCATTCTGTCAATGACTTCTATATCATCGGCGGAACAGGAGCTGTCTCCGAAGGGATCGGAAACGATGTCAACGCGATCCATTCCGCCGAGAGACTCTCCGGCAAGGCAAGACAGGAAACGTCTGCTCTGATTGCGAAAACCTTCTATCCGAACGCAGAGAAGGCAGTCATTGCCTACTCTGACAACTACCCGGACGGCCTCTGTGCAGGACCTTTAGGCTATACCCTGAAAGCTCCGATCCTCCTCGTCAAGGACGGTAAGGAAGCGGCAGCTGCTGAGTACTGTGCAGAACATTCCATCACCAGCGGATACATCGCCGGAGGTACAGGAGCTGTCTCCGACGTAGCGGCACGTATCGTCTTCTCCTTACCGGAAGATGTCGAGATCGTGAAGAAGTAACGGAAGTTCCTTACAGTTCAAAACAATTATGAAAGAGAGATGAGACCTCTGGTTTCTCATCTCTCTTTTCTTTTGTCTGCAACACTTTTTCTTATGTGATCGGTTATCGATAAGGTAAATCATGCGATAATGATTACGGAAAAAATAGTTTCTCCGGTATATCTTGATTACCGGGACTGCGAATTGATTTTGAACGAGGTGTATATGAAAACAAAGAAATTGCCGATCCGATCCGTCGTTACTGTTCTGCTGACGGTGCTGATGTCCATCACCCTGAACGGCGTCCCGGTCCATGCTTATGATTTTGGAGATATCGATGGAAGCGTTGCTGTCACTGCTGATAACGAAGAAGGCGATAAAGAAATTGAATTCGGAACCATCAACTCCACCGGTTATGATGCACTGACACTGACGGTCAAAGACGGAAAGAAAGCGGATATCAAGGTAAAGAGCATCACTTCCGATAAGAAAGGTATTTTCATAGACGAACTTAC
>JAFOMB010000201.1 GCA_017419065.1 Erysipelotrichaceae bacterium
GCCGCTGCCGCATCGAAGTCATACTGGTGCTTCATCGGCTCCTTCGGTTTCGGTTCGATATAGAAGTCACCGGTAAAGCCGATGGAACGTCCATAGTCGACAGCCAGATGCATCAGTTTTGCGATGTTTTCCTGTTCGAACTTCACATCGGTATTGAGCAGTGTCTCATAGCCTTCTCTACCGCCCCAGAAGACATAGCCTCTGCCGCCTAATTTGACAGTAAGGTCTAAGGCTTTCTTGACCTGAGCTGCCGCAAAGGTGAAGACATCGACAGAGTTGGAAGAACCGGCGCCGTTCATGAAGCGCGGGTTGCCGAACATATTGGCGGTACCCCAGAGGCACTTGATATCCGTGCCCTGCATCTTTTCCAGGATGTAGTCGGAGATCTCATCGAGTCTTCTGTTGGTTTCCTTGATGTCATCTGCTTCCGGGACCAGGTCCACATCGTGGAAGCAGAAGTATTTGACACCGAGCTTCTCCATGAATTCAAAGCCGGCATCGACCTTGGCTTTGGCGTGTTCCATCGTACCCTTTTCAGCGCCGAAGGACTTGTCAGCTGTGTCCCGTCCGAACATGTCGGTTCCGGCTGCACAGAGGTTGTGCCACCAGGCCATCGCAAACGGCAGGTGTTCAGACATCTTCTTTCCCATGATGACCTTGTCGGCATCATAGTACTTGAAGGACAGCGGATCGGTAGAATCTTTTCCCTTGAACGGGATCACAGGAATGTCTTTGAATACTTCGCTCATTTTCTTTCTCCTTTACAGTTTCTTATAGATATCTTTCAGAGCCGGATAGATCTTCTTAAAGATCTGATACCTCTCTTCATAAGCTTTCACAAGTTCAGGATCTGGTTCGACCGTTTCCTTTACATGACAGAGTTTCTCAGCGCATTCTTCCAGGGAAGCGTACTGTCCGTCAGCCGTCATCCCTAACATGGCACCGCCGTATCCCGGTCCCTCTTCAGCTTCCAGGATGTCGATCTTCAGATTCAGGACATTGGCCAGGATCTTGCGCCATAAGGCCGATTTCGCACCGCCTCCGCAGAGATTGGATCTTTCGATCTTCACACCGGAAGAGCGTATGACTTCCAGAGAATCCCTGAGGGCAAAGGCCACGCCTTCAAATACAGCCAGCAGCATGTCTCCTCTGCTTGTGGACATGTCCATCCCGAAGAAGCAGGCCCTGGCTTCCGTATCGTTGATCGGACTTCTCTCTCCCATGAGATACGGGAGGAAGAAGACGGTGTTGTATCCTAACTTCTCTTCCCCGATCTCTTCCTGGAGCTTCCTCGTATCTTCCTTCAGGATCTCCTCGGTGAACCATTTATTGCAGGAAGCAGCTGACAGCATGCAGCCCATCAGGTGATATCTGCCTGAAGCATGGGCGAAATTGTGTATGGCGTGATTGGCGTTGTCCACGAAGGAATCGTTGGCGATGAAGATAGTGCCTGACGTTCCCAGGGAGATATTGCAGGAACCATCCTTCAGGGTATTGGTCCCGATGGCCGCTGCCACATTGTCGCCGGCCCCGGCTGTGACTTTGACACCCTTCAGGAATGGGAGCTCTTCGTTATTCACTGTTCCGATAACATCGTAAGATTCGTGAAGTTCAGGAAGCTGGTCTTCGCTGACAGAGCAGATCTCCAGCATCTCCTTTGACCACTTCTTATTCTTTACATCGAGCAGCAGCATGCCTGAGGCGTCGGAATAATCCGTGACGAAGGAACCTGTCAGCTTATAGTTGATGTAGTCCTTCGGCAGCATGATCTTCCTTATCCTTTTAAAGTTCTCCGGTTCGTTTTCCCTTACCCAGAGGATCTTGGGAGCGGTGAAACCCGCAAAGGCGATATTGGCTGTATAGTCCGGAAGTTCTCTTATCGTATTCAGATAGTCTGTCTCTTTCTTCGTCCTGCCGTCATTCCACAGGATGGCCGGTCTGATCACTTCATCCTGTTCATCCAGGATGACCAGGCC
>JAFOMB010000202.1 GCA_017419065.1 Erysipelotrichaceae bacterium
ATGGTCTACGCTATCGCAAGAAAGATCGATTATCAGAACATCCTCGGACTCAACGTCCTGACGTTACATATATAAAAGGAATACTCATATGAATAAGAAAAAACCGTTAGGCATGAGGATCGGAGAAAGTGTCTTCTGTGCCGGCTATCTGATCTTCGCGTTCATCGCTGCCTTCCTCTTCGCAAAGGGAGGAAACACCTTCAAACAGCTGTGTGCCATCATGACCCTGCTTCTGGCAGCCGGTGACAGCTTCCATCTGATCCCGCGCATCCTCGTCAATATCCCGGGAGACAGGGAGAAAGACAGGGAGCTTTTAGGTCTCGGCAACTTCATCTCCTCGATCACGATGACGCTCTTCTATGTCCTCCTCTTATCGGTCATGGAGACATATCATCCATCCATCGAGGTGCCGTCCTTCTACCGGATCGCCCTGGTCCTATTGACAGGGCTTCGCATCGTATTATGTCTGTATCCGATGGGACAGTGGTTTGACAGAGACAGGTATCTGGGAAAACACATCCTGCGCAATGTGCCGTTTGTGGCGATGGGGATCCTTACGGTCATGTATCTGATCTCCTGCTTCCGGGAGACCTTCCTGGCTGTCCTCGTGATCATCTCCTTTGTGTGCTACATGGGTACTGTATTATTCGCCCATGAGAAGCCGATGATGGGGATGCTGATGATCCCGAAGACTATCTGCTACATCTGGATGATCGCCATTCTTTTAGGAAGATGAAACTGAGTCTCTGCGTTGATATGTACGGCTGTCCCAACCGCTGTAAGCACTGCTGGTTGGGACATATGCCCAACAGAAATATGGAAGAGGGGTCTGATGAGATGATCATGGACTTCTTTTCGCCGTATTTCGAAGAGATCGACTTCTACAGCTGGCTCAGGGAACCGGACTATTGCGATCACTATGAAGGAAGATGGAAGAGAGATATCGGAGTTTCTAAGAATACGATACCGGAACGTTTTGAACTGGCCAGTTTCTGGCGTATCGTCAGAGATGAGAACTATATTCCTTTCCTGAAGAAGACAGGCGTGAAGAAAGTCCAGCTGACGCTCTTTGGTACCGGGGATATACAGGACTTCTATGTCGGAAGAAAAGGCGCTTACAGGGAAGTTCTGAAGGCCACAGACTTATTGATAGAGGGAGGGATCATCCCGAGATGGCAGTGCTTCATCAATGAGGAGAATAAGGAAGAGATCGTAAAAATCCTTCATCTCTATGAGGAATATAAGAAGAAGTGTCCGGAAATGGAATTCTTCGTCCATGAAGGGACCTGCGATGGAGAGAATGAAAAGCTCTATCCTGTCCGAATCGAAAAGGATGACATCCCGAAGGAACTGATCCCGTATTATCTGGAATATGAAAGCGTACTGACGGAGAGGGAATGCGTGGAACTGCTGAAAGAAGAGGACTCCCATCCGTCGTTCTGTTTTGAGGATGATCCTGTCCTCTATATCTCCAATACTTATGATGTCTTCTTCAACTTCACACATATGAAGAAGGAGTGGAAGATCGGAAATCTCAGGGAAGATACGTCGGAAGAGATCATGAGGAGGATAACAGAAGGGGATACTTATGCGCTTCGTTCCGCAAAGGATGTCACCTGGAAGAAGCTTGTGCAGATGTATGGAGATCCTGATTCTGAAAAAGTCTTCCGTTTGGATGACTATAAGATGTATCTCTTCAATTCCTATCTGGAAGGAGGAAAGTGATGGAAAAGAGCAGACAGGCCATGATCTACATCGGCCTCAATGATTCAAAGACCCATGAACAGATCTACGATACGGAGAGGTATATCGGGATCCTGAAGAACGTCTGTAAAAGCTATCATGTCGCCTTCTCCATGAATGAGATGAATGGGGGCTACTTCCATGAAGACGGAACGTATGTCGAAGAGAAGAGCCTGGTCATCACCTTGTTAGGAGCGAAAGAGGAAACGGTCAGGGAAATCGCCAAAGATCTCTGCGCCTTCTTCCATCAGGAAAGCGTCATGGTGACATTTACCGAGGCGGAAGTGTGTTTCATCGAAGAAAGACTTCCGGAACTGTAGACAAAAGAAAAACGGCTCAATGAGCCGTTTGTGTGTTTATCAGGCTTTGTATTCCTGAAGTCCGCCCTTATGCAGGGCACGGGCACCTAAGTAGAAGCAGCCCTGGCCGAGGACGTTGATCCCCTGAGCCAGCCAGTTCATGAAGGCCTTGTCGAAATCTCTGGAAGAGAGATAGCCCATGCATAAGCATAAGAAGAAGGAGATGACGAAGAGGACGAGGGCCTTTCTCTGTTTCAGCTTATTGGAGAGGAAGCAGAGAGCGGCATCCATCGCACCGAGTCCGATGACCATGATCCCCACAAGGGCCATGGTAGGAAGCAGGGCATAGGTCCTGTTTTTCTTTGTGCTGATACACAACATGAGTCCCGCTCCGGCCAGGAGGAATCCGATGGCCTGATTGGAGAAGAACTGAGCGGACATCCAGGTGAAGTCTCCGACGCCTGCCGCATAGAGGAGCTTGTAGGTGGCTTTTAAGAAACCGGCAATGGCGACCATCGCGGCACCGATCACGAAGAGGAGATGCCCTGTCTTATTGACCTTGCCTTTAAGATCTCTGATGATCAGAAGAGCCCCGAGGCAGAAGAGGACGACCGGGATGTAGTCGACGATCGCCATCGGGATAGAGAACTGTTTCATACTAATCCCTGTATACCTTCATGGAGTGGTACTGCTTCGTGAAAGGGAAGAGAAGAGGGGTCGTATCGGAATACTTCTGATACTCCGGATCAAGACCGTAGTTCTTTTCCTGACGCAGTTCCAGACGCTGTGCGGAGTTGTACATGACGAAGGTGATGAGGACTAAGGCAACCAGGACCATGATCCACTGCTTGCCCTGGACAGCACCGATACCGGAGACGGTGACACCGACCCAGAAGAGGATCTCGGAGAAGTAGTTTGGGCAGCGCACATACTTGTATAAGCCGGTATCGCAGAAGCGCTTCGGATTGATCTTCTTGGCAGCGGACTTCTGATGGTCAGCCGTGCTCTCTCCAATGATGGCCAGGATCATGATGGCGATGCCGAGATAGGCAAAGACATTGTCCTTGGCCTGGTTGATGACGCGGTAGGATAAAGCCGATGTCTGGGCTGTATACATCCACATGGAGTAGGCCCACATCATGATGGATACCGGGATCGGCATGGCCTTGGTGGAACCGGTAGACTCCAGGGTCTTGCGGTAAGTCTTATTGGTGAGTTCTCTCTTTAAGATGTAGCCGCCTAAGCGGTAGCCGTAGATGATGAAGAGAACAGAGATGATACCGGTAGCGATCGTTAAGGAATGATTGATGAGACCGAATATCAGATGGAAGATCCCGATGCACATGACCGCGAAGCCATAGCCTACGGACATGAACCAGACGAATTCCTTGAAGCCCATACAGCAGCCGATCGCCGCAACGATCGTGACTGTCCACATGAATGGCGGCCATACTTTTCCGATAAAGGAAGGATCCAGTGTAAACATTACTTATTGCCTCCGAAGTATTCTTTGATGTATTCCGCAAAGGAAGCATCTCCTGTGACATCCTTACCGACGAGGTCATGGGACAGTGTCCACTTGGAGAAGAGGATGATGTCGTGTCTTCCGGACTTCTTGATCTTCGGCAGGTTCGCTAATATCGAGAACATCCAGATCGGAGAATCCTTGATGATGACCGGCTTTCCGGCAGCCCGGAAGCAGAGCTTGGCCATCTCTTCATAGGTATAGGTCTCCTTGCCTCCGACTTCATATAAGGCATTGGTATCGCACATGTGATCGACGATGAACCTGGCGAAATCCGGGCAGTCGACGACATTGGCCTTGACGTCATGATAGCCCTTTAACAGCTGCATCTCGCCCTTGTCCACATACGGCTTGAAGACCTTGCAGATATCATAGAAGTAGCCTGTCGGACGGTAGATGACATAGTCCATGTCACCCTTTTTGATCTCTTCTTCGACCATGAACTTCGCATGCAGCATCGGTACCTTTTCCGCACCCGGCTCATTGCAGGCGATGACAGAGATATAGTTGAACTTCTTCACGCCGGCTCTCTTGGCTTCTTCATAGAGGTTCATATTTCCCTTGTAGTCGATATCATAGGATGTGAACTTAGTAGAAGCACCGGTAAGACCCATCGTCGTGATGACGACATCTGCGCCATCGCAGATCCCCTTCAGGGTAGCAGGATCTGTCGCATCGATGGACTTGAAGGTGTACTTTCCTTCCAGACCGTTGTTTTCCTTTTCTTTCAGATCCGCTGCGACGACTTCATGTCCGGCAGCGACCAGCTGTTTCAGGATTTCGAATCCGAGGTTTCCAAAAGCCCCGGCCAATAATACTTTCATGGTTTTATACCCCCTTGATACACTCTTATTATACCCATGAAACATATGTTTCAGTCCAGAAATCGGTAATTGCATACCGAATTGACATCTTTCTAATACGCTTTTGAGGTATAACAGTAATAAAAGATAAAGGAGATACATCATGAAAAAGTGTAAAGTATTCCTCTGTCACACTGACTGTCGAAAAGTCCAGAAATGATGATGAGACCTTCACCGATCTGATGAAGACCTACGCTCAGCAGTGGACAGAAAACTACAAGGGCCTGAACGTCGAATGTGCCGCGGATAAGCAGCAGGATGACATCCACATGGCCCTGATCAAAACAGCGGACTATTTCTTCCGCATCACCTATCATTCTTCTGACGGACACGGACTCGATGTGGATGAACTCGGATCCCTCGTCATGGGAACGCAGTAAGTATCTAAAAGAAGATCGCGAGGATCTTCTTTTCTTTACTTCTTCGGTTTGAGAACGACTTCCCCGTTTCTGCCACCGAGGTATTTCCTGTCTTCCATCACCGGTTTTCCGTTGACATAGACGTGGACGATGCCCTCCGGTCTCTTGTCCGGGATCTTTTCATCGACCTTCATGTGATCGAAGTCGATGACCGTGATATCCGCTTTATATCCTTCCTTCAGATAGCCTCTTTCCGGGATCTGATACCTGTCAGCCGTCGCACCGGTCATCTTGCGGACGATGTATTCTGGGGCCATGCCGTATCTCTTCGCTAAGACAAAGAACTGCGGGAAGGTCTGGAAGGCCGCGATGTTCTGAAGACCTTTCTCTTCGACCCAGGCATCGGTCATGAAGACGGAGAGTTCATCTTCCATGAGTCTCTTCACGATCTCGTCGTTGTAGTACTTGCCGAGGTAGATGCTGCCGGCTCTGTTGGATAATTCCACGAGCTTGAGATACATGTCGATCGGCTTCACGCCTTCTTTCTCGGCCAGTTCAAGGACGTTGTATCCTTCGTATTCCGGATGATCATCGGAGATGTAGGCGACGACCATGTCTTCCCAGTCGATGCCCAGGACCTTCCGGTACATCAGGATGGTGAGGGAGAGCTTGAAGCGGTTGACCGGCTTCTTCGCTTCCTCTTTGGACAGGGCGGCGTACCAGCCAGGGAAGACGACCGTGATGACAGAAGCGCCATAGTGGAAGGCGTAGTTGTCAAAGGCGATCGGATAGCCGGCGTTCTTATTGTCGTGGAAGACCTTCAGCATCTTATCCAATAACTTCCAGCTTCTCTGTCCTGTGAAGATCAGGTGGCTGTATTCCAGCCGGCATCCCGATTCCTTCATGATCTCGACGGCTTCATCGAGTCCCATCTCCAGATGGGATTTCTTTGTGAGGAGAGGATAGTCAGCCGAGACGATGGAACAGGCTCTCGGATGGATAGTGACGATGCCGTCATATTTGGCGATCTCTTTCGCGAAGGCGTAGAGTTCATCCTTCTGGGAGTAGCGGTTTGGTTCATACATGAAGCCGAAGGATCCGCCGAAGGCACCTCCCTCCATAGCTTCTCTGACATGGGTGAGTTCTTCTTCGATCTGTTCCTTGGTGTATGGGGTATTGTCATAGCCGGTCATGCCGGCACGGATGGAACCGTTGCCGATGAGAGGGACCATGTTGACGAAGAGGTTTCCTTTCGCTCTTTTCTTGAAGTCTTCGAAGGAACCCGGATGGAGACAGTCGAAGAGACCGCCGCCGATCTTATCCCGGTAAGGCGTATCTTCCTTCATGCCGAAAGGGGAGAAGGAACAGTTCCCGGTGATCTGTGTCGTGATGCCCTGTTCGATAAACGGTCTGTAGAACTTTTCCGCATCTTCACGGTCGTAGAAAAAGTCGTTGTGGGAATGCGCATCGATGAGACCCGGACAGATCTGATATCCGGAGATATCGAGGACCCTGTCAGCTTCTTCATCGATATGAGTATCTACACGGAGGATCCGGTCGTCCTGGATGAGGACATCACCGGTAAAAGGAGGGTTTCCGCTGCCGTCAATGACGGTGCCGTTTTTAAAGAGTGTTTTCATGATAGTCTCCTTTTTGATTACGTCTATTATAACAGAGAAAAGAAAACGGCTCTATTGAGCCGTCTGTACTTCTTCGTCAGGATCATCCACTACGGATTCTATGACGGATCTCCTCCGTATCATGCCGCTGCCGGAACTTGCGAGAAGGACGACAGCCAGGTAGTAGGTACCCAGAGACAGGATGTGGGAGAAGAAGGTCGTACCGTAGACCTGATTGTTGATGAGGAACAAGCCTGATAGCAATAACAGGAAGGTACCGCGGAAGGTCCTCCGGTGTAACGGGAAGGCCGTTACGGTCATAGCTGTGGAAGATAAGGCATAGGCGACAGCCAGGGCCCGCAGGAAGCCGAAGTGTCCAGGCCTTGTCAGGATGAACCAGACACCCGCTGCTGCCAGAAGGGCCCAGATGATATACTGACCGGTATCCGGATTGTCTTCCTTGAAGAAGTTATAGGCGAGGAAGGTATAGGCACTCACATGCAGGATAGTACCGGCTATGATCGACACCGGCATGAGGTTGTCGGCAGCACCCAGTAAGGCTACGGCGATGAGGATCAGCCGGTGGAAGCGGTTCTTCCTTCTCCGGTAGCCGTAGAAGGCAATGATCAAAGACAGTAAGGCAATGATGGCCTTGGAGACTGAGAAGCCGGAAGTATCCGCATCGTAGAGGAAAGTATAGACCTCCTCGAAGAGGAAACTCTGCAGGATGAGGAACATGCAGAAGATCGGAAGAGGACGGAACTTGACGCCCTTCGGGATATAGCCTCTCTTGCGTAAGCGTCTGTGTCTCATCCAGGCAACGATAACGGAGAAGAACATGAAGATGCCTACGAGGAAGACGAGGGTGAATCCGAAGAAGACCAGGATCAGGTCTCTCCAGGACAGATTGGCGAAGTTGCTTCTTTCAAAGGTGATGAGACGGTTGGTGTCGATGTATTCATCAGCGGCGAAATCGGCAGTCTCCGTGTAGGAATCGACCATGGAGTAATGGGTCGCGCCGTTGAAGAAGAAGGACGCTTTGACAGATTCTCCCTCCTTCAGTTCAAAGTAGCGGATCTTGGCTTTTTCCGGTGCCTGACGACCGACTTCATAGCGGGCTTCCATCATACTGATGGTCTCATCGCTTACCGCACTGACTTCTATCGTGCAGTCGTTATCGCCCGGGATGAGGACGACAGTCTTGTCGCCGATCTTATTGATGTAACGGTTGCTGTCAGGTTCTATGTCTTCTCTGGAATCATATCTCTCCAGGACCATGTCGCTGCGGGTGAGCGTGACGATGACATCCCCGTCGATATACAGCTGGGTGTAGCTCTTGGAGTCGTTGAAGAGGTCCTGCGGCCGGTCAGCTGAGAAGACCCAGGAGATGTAGAGTTCCGGGGTGTGCGTCTGGGCCATGTTGGAAGCCAGGGAGGCGGAATCGTTCCAGCGGCGGAAACCGCTGTCCCGGGAGACATAGTCCAGCATCAGATAAGAGATATAGTTCAGAAGCATGTTAGCTTCATGACGGTTGCTTTCATTGATCAGGATCGGGTCTTCCGCCATCTCCATGAGGTTGTCCATGATGGAGGCGGCATCGTGCTTTTCCCAGAGGGAGATCAGGTGATTCTGAAGAGAGAGGACATAGGTGTCGACATTCGGACAGATCTTCAACAGATAGTCCATGATGACACGCAGCTGTGTATTCATGCCGGTATTGGACCAGAAGTCGATGCCGGTGATCTGCTTGTAGATATCGTTGGCTTTGAGTCTCTTGATGGCGAAGTCGGAATCGGTCTCCTGGGCAGGGGTATACAGGGTAGTGCCGAAGCGGCTGTATCCCCAGTCCGCAAACGGGACATTGGTGACCGGGTCCATCTTTCCGCAGATGTTGAAGATGTTCTTATAGCGGTCCGGGTTTTCCCCTCTTGTCGTCATCGGGGTGGCGAAGGTATAGGCGAAGACCTTCTCCTGGGAGAAGAAATCGGAATCGGAAAGCCAGGCAGAGGTGATATTGGAGATGGCGGCAGCTCTGGAGAATCCGGACATCCAGACCTTGATATTGCCTTTGAGGCGATAGTTGGCGATATAGCCGAAGACGCGGTCATAGACAAGCTGGGCAGCCCTCGAGAATCCCTCCGGGATCTCACCGCCGCCGATCGTGAAATTGGATTCCCATTCATCCATATATCCCTGTCCGCAGACACCGACCGCGATCAGTTCAAAGGCATCCTCGCCTTCTCCGATCTGCTGATGCCCCATGACGGTAGAGACCGTATACATGCTCGGATTCTTGTCGTAATCGTCAGAGCGCAGGTCTGTGAAACCGGCTTCTCCGAGGAACCTAAACAGGTTCTCGTCGGCAGCCTTGTCCGGGGTGACGACCTTGGAAGGACGGAAGGCGGAAGTCGCCAGACCTAAGGAGAGCTTGGCGAGGTCGTGATTATATTGGGTGGCATCCTGTTTGAACCAGCCGCGGTTGAACAGGATCTTCTGTGTCTGTTCCTTCTCTGTCGTCAGTTCATAGTAGGTACTGGTGATCTCGATCGTCTCATCGCTTTCTTCACTGTCTTCATCGGCTCTGACATGAAGAAAAGAACTGACACAAAGACACAGACAGAACAGGAGTATCATTGTCTTTTTGATAAACGTCTTCATATTACTTTTATTATAAGAGATATAAAAGAACGATGGAGAGGGAAATGGAAAATCGTTATAATATAGGACGTGCTGACAAAACGTGAAGTAAGTAAGGCATCTCCGGATCTGAAGGAGATGAGAAGACTCTATAATGCCTCCTTTCCCGATGATGAGAGGATCGCTTTCAGGAGACTGCTGAAAGAGCTCTCTCCCGAGAGGAAGATGTATGCCTATTACGAAGGGGAAGAACTCGTCGGTCTTTCCTATCTCTTCTTTCATGAAGACCTCGTCTATCTGAGCTATATCTGTATCGAAGAGAGTCTCCGTGATAAGGGCTATGGCTCTGAGGTCTTACAGATCATCCTGGAAGACCTGAAGGATCACCGCATCGCCCTGGACATCGAAGAAGTCAAAGAGGGGACAGAGAATGAAGAAGAGAGGAAGAGGAGAAAGGCCTTCTATCTGAGAAACGGCTTTGTCTCATCCGGTGTCTTCTATCGCATCTATCATGTCGACTATGAGATCCTCTGTGCCCATGGAGAGGTTAAAAAAGAGGACTGGCACGCCCTCATCAGAAAACACTGGGGATCCTTTGCGGATACCGCGGTGTACTATTAGATATCGAGATCATCGATCTTCTGGAATTCCACGAGATAGCCGTCAGGATCCAGAAGAAAGAAGGAATAGACCGGAAAGACTGGATGAGAAGCAGGTTCCTTATAGACAGGAGCCTTTTCTTTATATTCTTCATACTTCTCCTTCACTTCTTCCCTTGAGGAACAGTTCAGAGAGAGACAGACTCCCTGAGGACCTGAAAGAGGCTTCCTGCCGTCATCATACTGACAGAATCCCCAGCAGCCCTTTCCGGTATCGAAGATGCAGAGGGAATCTCCCTGTTTCTGTACGACCGGCATCTGTAAAAGACCGTGATAGAAATCATAAGTCTTTCTGATATCGCTGACCGGAAGAAAGACGACACTGCTGGTGATCATAAGAAGTCCTCCTGTATCCTCATTATAAAAAATCATCTTCCCTTTCAGGAAGATGATCCTCTTTACTTCTTCTTTTCCTTGGAACGCTTGTCGTTGATGATCTTCATCTCTTTTTCCGTGACTTCCGTGACGCCGTTTTCCTTAGCCCAGGCGACACAGCCCTTTAAGACGGTAGGCAGGAAGATACGCGGGACATTGACGATCATCTGTAAGGCATCATCCGTGAAGTGGATATCCGGATCGATACGGTCTGCCGCATAGCGGACAGAGGAGAGAGTGGTCTGTCTGATCGGCAGCAGTTCAGAGATCATGCCTCTGTGCTTGTGATACCAGAAGTTCTTGGAATCACGGTAGCCGTAGTCGACAGGACACGGCGGGAAGTCTCTCTTCTTCACACCGTTGATGATGGCGTTGTAGTACTTTTCCTTCATGGCGATCTTGTCGACCTTCAGGATGAAGTGCGCGCCGTATGGAGAAGTGATACCGTTGAAGTCATGGTACTTCTCCTGTTCGTAGTGGTCCATGCCTTCCTTTATCGGCTGATCTTCAAAGCCGTTGTCCAGAGAATCCACCCATGTGCATTCAATGACCTGGAAAGCTTCTTCGACGATCTGCGGATAGACGCCGCTGGGATCTTCCTTCTTGCGTAATCCATCGACCAGTGTCATATTGAAGTCCTTCATCTTCTCTGCTGTCGTATCGCCCGGCCAGCCCAGACGGACAGCTTCCTTGAAGTACTTTCTCTCATCTGTGATGAAGTTGATCGCACATTTCTTTCTCTTGATGAGGTTCTGTGCGGTATTGGAGGAATTCCGGCAGCACAGCAGCATCGCGTAATAGTCTTTTCCGGCGATGTAATACGGCTGAACCAGAGAATAGGCTCCGCAGTTGGTCTGCCCGTCATCGGCGATGGTCGAAACCAGTACTACCGGCATCGGGAAGAACAGAGATGTCTGATAAAAGTTATCGACGATCCTGAGATCTTTGAATTCCATAGTGCCCCCTTGTGTTTACTATCGGTAAAAGATTACCTACCTCATTATACAACAGGAAAAGCGGGCTATTGCCCGCTTCCTATTCCAGGATGAATTCATCTCCGTTCTGCGACATACAGAGGTCTGTCTTCAGGACCAGGGTATTCTCGCTCTTGTAGTCGAGGACGATCTCCTTGACATCCTGTCCCGCAAAGCCCTTCATCTTCGAGGCGTCATCTACGTGAAGGATGTAGCCGGTATCAGTCTGTTCATACCAGCCCTTGTATTCACCCATCCCGGCATAGACGTTCTCGGTGAAGGTGAAGTCGCCGAAGGCGTATAGGGTGAAGCGCGGTTCGCATCCCGGGGCCGGTTCGGAACCCTTCGGGAAAGGACCGTGTACCCATTCCAGGTAGGTCTTTC
>JAFOMB010000203.1 GCA_017419065.1 Erysipelotrichaceae bacterium
GCGTGTCAAAAGCCTCCCGGATGTTCCGGGAGTTGTAGAGACCGTCAAAATCAGAGGCGGCAGCGAGATTGCTGCCGACAAAACCGGTATAGCCTACTAAGGACTTCATATCACTTCGTGAGCTTTTCTATGCTTTCAAAACTGTAGTGCTTTCTCTTGAAGATCATGTTCAGCAGCAGCTGCAGATACTTGATGATGATCGTCAGGATCGCAAAGAGACCGAAGAAGGCGACAGACAGGAAGAGGATCGTCGTCGTCCATCCTTCGACCGGGTGCACCATGAAGTAGGTGACCAGGGAATAGATGACCATGAAGGCTGACATGAACATCATCAGCAGCGTCATGGCGATGGAGAAACGGTAGCCCAGCTGGGTGAACAGAAGCAGGGAATCTACCGCTAAGGAAGTGCGGTACTTCTTCTCCCTTCTGTCAATGACGTTTTCCTGATGTAACGTCACATCGTATTTGAGTACATCGGTCTTCAGACCGCTTCCGGCGTAGATGGCCTTGCGGTATGGGACGGTGTTGTTTTCCGAGGTGATGCGGTTGATGACTCTCCGGCTCAGGATGCGGAAAGACTCGGTGGCCATGCGGTAAGGCAGGTCGGAGTATCTTTCAAAGACGGTATAGAAGAGCCTTGAAGAGAGTCTCTCCTTCTTCTTCGGGGAAGCGGAGACGATATCATAGCCTGTTAAGGAATGACGGTAGACCTTCATGATCCAGGAAGGATCATAGTCCATCACGGTATTGTCGAATTCAAAGACGAAGTCTCCGATCGAAAGATCGGTACCGGCATTCATTGAAAGCTCCAGTCCGTGAAAGGAAGACATATTGATGAGAGAGACAGACACATGTCCGCTCATGGAAGCGCACTTTCGGATCTCTTCGACACTTCTGTCCGTAGAGGCGTCATTGACACAGATCACTTCCGAGTGTTCAAAGTTCTCATCCAGGACTTTGATGACTTCCTGCAGGAAGCTTCCTATCCTTCTTTCGGCATTGTGCACATAGACCACTGCCGAGACAAAATTCTTTTCTTTACTCATCGTCCAGTACCTCGTCTAAATCATAAACTGTATTGATCTTCCCGGATAAGACACCGATGAATGTCGGGGAAGAGGAATATTTCACGATGACTGTCGGTCTTGAGTCATCGATCTCAGAGCTCATCAGGATCGGCTTCATGGAGAAGAGGGAACTCTTATAGGTGAACCCGTACTCTTCCAGCATGTACTTCCTGGCTAAGGATGCCATATACGGGAAGGCCGTCTCCGGTTTGGCCGGGCAGTCGTTGCAGTTGCCGAGATGTTCCGGGGAACAGATGCCGCCGCTCTCTTTCTGACACGCGAAGGTCGGTAAAGGATCGTAGCTGGTCGTATGCGGAGTGAAGGTCACCGATGTCAGGGAGTGCAGTCCGGTACTTCCAAACGGCATGATGGAGAAGAACGGACCATCCATGACGGTGAAGCCGACACCTTTCAGCTTCTCATTGACATCGCAGAGGATGATCTCGCAGAGTTCGTATTTGATCCTGAACTTCTCATAGCCGGCCATCTCCAGGATCTGATTGGTAGAGGCATAGGTCGCGTTGAGGACATAGCCGCTTTCGTAATCTCCCTTGTTTGTATGAAGGATATAGGAATCACTTGTCTTATCGATCGAGGTGATCATCGTGCTGTATTCGATATCCAGGAGGTCTTTATACTCTCCCAATTGATCCAGGAACCAGTGCTTGAGGATCTCCGCGTCATAGGTATACTCCCTCGTACGGAAGACACCGTCGCACATCCCCTCTTTGAAGTAGTTCTCCGGGCACAGTTCTTCGCACGGGATCTCCGCCGCTTCACAGAACTGTCTAAACTGCTTTCCTCCTGTCCAGGAGTAGCGGGAAGAGGTCGCGTAGATCTGGTCGAATTCCCGGTTGATGCAGAAGGAATAGTCTTTGTTGAAACGTTCAAAGTAATGAGCTGATTTTAAAGCCGTCGACAGGGAACGCGGATAGTGATAACCCTGGTGGACTCTGGCCTGATTGATGTAGGTCGCCCGCCTGAACGGTGTCGGATCGCACTCCAAAACGACGACATGTTCGCCTTTTTTCACACAGTGCAGAGCGGAATACAGCCCATAGAGTCCGGCTCCGATGATGATCTTATCGTATTTCTTCACACGCATCTTCCTCTTCTATCATACAATATCAGGATGTCTTTCTCCGCTTATGATCCCACAGGATGATCAAAGCGGATACGATCAGGCCGCTCACGCTCATCAGAGCACCGGTCTTGAATCCCTCCGGGACGAAATACATCTCGATATGACTGTGCCCTTCCGGGATCTTAAAACCGGTAAAGCCGCAGTTGACTTCATCATACCGGACTTCCGCCCCGTTCACCTTGATCTTCCAGCCCCGGTCATACGGTAGAGACAGGACAACATAGCCCTGTCCATCGGAATCGATCTCCCCGCTCAGCATATTCGAAGAGCGGACGACATCTGTCATTTCCGATCTCTCCTTCGAAGTGATCCAGTTCCGTATCTCCTCCGGTCTTTCCGTGATGATCTTATCTCTGAGTAAGGAGACATCCCCATTGAATTCGTCTTTGGATAAAACTTCCGTATAGGTTCCCCCGAAGGCCTTTGCCCCGGTGTTCTTCGACACCGTCACAAAGCCCCGGTAATCCGTTGTCAGGATCTCATAGTCCGCAAACGGGATCTCTTCCTCATTCAGCGTGAGCGCGTACTTCACACTCAGGAAATCGAGTATATCAGGATCCTGGACAGAGAACTCCCAGTCGATGATCTGAACAGACGGGATGTTCCCCAGGTATTTCATCTCATTGAAGGACGGCTCATACGTCGAGTCATAGGTCATGACACCCGGGAGGTTGTAGTAGAGATTCATGTTTCTCGAAGCGGTCCAGTAGAGAGACTCATACGGCACATAGACACGGTAGAAGGAGAGGTCATTCCCTTCTTCCAGATAGTTCATATTGTTCATGAAGTCGTTTTTGTCCGCACTGTTCGCGATGACGTTTCTCGCCTTCACGTAGTCTTCCATTTTGGTACCCTTCACCCGGAAGCCGAATATTCCCGCAAAGAGGAAGAGTTCCGCGCATACCGCGATACTCAGGATCCTGCCGTTCCCCTTCTTAAGGAGGAAGACATAGAGGAAGCTGAAGCCAATAGCCATCAGGAGTTCCGCGATCTGTTTCGGATAGGCGCTCACGCTTTCCCCTCTCAAAAGGACAGCGATGAGGAAGGCGGCGATGATCAAAACGACTTCAAATATACAGGTCTTCAAGAGAAGTCTCTGATCGATCTCTCCCCTGTCCAGGATCTCCATACTGATGAAGACAGAGAGGAAGATCACAGCCATGGACCAGCGGAAGCTCGCGCCGCTCAGACCGTTCAGTAAGCTTCCTAAAGGAGAGACAAAGGCGATCAGGAAGAAGATCCCGTAGACGATGAGGACCGGCATCTTTATCTTCTTTTCACTCTTTAAAACCTGCGGCACTAGTAACGCCGTCAAAGAGGAAGCGAAGAAGCAGATCTCCTTCATATTGTGGGAGGAGTGTTCAAAGACGTTGTTTCCGTAGATGAAAGTGTGGCTTGGTACCAGTGTCGATATCAGAAGATGCAGGTAGACCTTTGGATCGTCATAGGTCCACACCAGTCCCGAACTGCCGACACGGCTGTTCTGCAGGATGAAATAGACGACCGGAACGATCACGGCACCGGCCAGTAAGAAACCTGCCAGGTAGCCGATTATCAGTCTCAGAGCTGATAAAAACCAGCCTTTTAGTGAGGAATGGTTACGGTAATAACGGTAGAGGAAAAAGACCGGTGTCAGCATCGTCACCGCGAAGAAGAGATAGTAATTCACCAGGAAGAGGACGAAGACAGAGAGGATGAAGAGGTCTCTTCTTCCCTCTTTGAGCCATCTCTCCAGTCCCAGGAAGTAAAACGGCAGCAGGACATAGAAGGACAGGAAGCCGAATTCCGAGGTGAAGTAGACGCTGTAGCTGGATAGACCGTATAGAAGGCCTCCGAGGAAACTGTGTTTCTTCGAGACACCTGTATAGCGCAGGCAGGCATACATGCCCAGTGCTCCGGTGATCATCTTCACGAAGCACAGCAGCTGATAGATATAGAGATAGGAGACACCTAATGGATAGGTTGCGATATTGAACGGATCAAAGAGACCATAGGAAGCCTTCGATGCCCACAGGTTCGTGCCTAAAAAGAGGATCCAGGAATAGAAAGGAAGTTTCCCCTGCCGCAGGGCGTCGATCGTCTCTCTCCGGTTGAGTGTATAGAAGGGATCCCACTGGGTCTTGATATCTCCGCCTCCCACAAACATCTCGCCGTTCAGCCAGGCCGGAAGCATCATCATCGATACCCCGAGGATCATAAAAAAGACAAGGAGGATCAAATACTTGTATTTTTCGATAAATGTCTTTGATGTCCCTGTCTTCCACATAGTCTTATTATACGTTAATACATACAAAATCAGAGATCCTCTTTCCCCTGATAGTATCCGATGATCATCTTCACGAGATCCCTGACCGGTCTTCTCTTATCTGAGGAATGGACACACAGGACGCAGGGTATGACCTCCTTTGTCTCAAAGGGGATCCACCTAAATTCCGGGTTGTGGTCATTGAGAAAGCCAGGAGAAAGGACGACAGCCTTGCCGGCTGCCACAAAGGTGATGGAGGTATCGTGGTCTTCACTGTTGAGATAGGAGATCTTCTCGTTCCTTATCAATTGCTGCTGGAGGCTGCGGAGACCCTTCGGCGATCCTCCGCCGATGAGTAATGTCCTTCCTTCCAGATCTTTCTCTTTGATGATCTTCTTATCAGAGAGCGGATCGTCTTTCTTACAGACGAGATAGATATGGGAATCAAAGAGAGGAAAGGACGTGATATCCGGGACCTGTCTGATCAAATCTCTCACCGCAAAGAGGATGTCCTGATCACCCTTTAAAAAGGAATCGACAGAGTGGTAGTAGTCGAAATACGGCGTGATGGAAACAGAGGGTTCCTCTTCCTCAAAGATCTTCATGATCTCCGGCAGATAGTAAAGAGCCGGTCTTACCGACATGGCGATACGGATATTGTCGCGGTAGCGGAAGGCAAAGTTCTGTCCCTGTTCAACAGCTCTTTTGAGTTGGGCCGTGATATCTCTCAAAGAAGAGATGAACTGCTCCCCTGCCGGTGTCAGGGCAGCACCCTTTCCCGAACGGTCAAAGATGCGGAAGCCGACTTCTTCCTCCAGGGCATTGATCTGATAGGTCAGAGCCGGCTGGGTGATATACAGATTCTCCGCGGCTCTGTTGAAATTCTTCGTCTTCGCCAGTTCCAGTGCTGATTCAAAATACTTCGTATTCATATCGGTCCTCTAATAAGTTTTCTTTATTGATTATACAATTTCTCAATTAGATTTCTCAAGTATCCTCTCCTACAATGAAATCGTAAAGAGGAGGAACACTCACATGAAAACATTAACGATCTACTACTCCAGAAGAGGAGAAAACTACGTCAGCGGAAAGATCAAAAACCTTGAGAAAGGCAATACAGAATACATCGTCGAATTCCTGCAGAAGAACTTCGACACTGATGTCTTCCACGTGGAGACAGTAAAGGAATACTCAAAGAACTACATGGACTGCACCAGAGAAGCCCAGAGAGAACTCGACAACAATGAAAGACCGGAACTGAAGAACTATCTAAAGGACATCTCGGGATACGATCAGGTCATCATCGCCGGACCGTGCTGGTGGGGAACTTATCCGATGGCGATCTTCTCTGCCATTGAAGGACTCGACTTCTCCGGAAAGAAGGTCTTCCCGATCATGACTCATGAAGGCTCCGGTATGGGACACTCCGAAAGAGATCTGAAGAATACCCTCAATGCGAAGGAATTCGCAAAGGGCTTCGCCATCCACGGCACTGTCTGCCCGGACAGTGAAGACGCCGTCATCAATTGGGGCAGAAAGAATCTGGGCTAAGACATGCACAAGGAAGTGATCGTCCTCCTGGGTGCCGCTGATGTCATCCCGAGTGATGAAGAATTCAAAGCTCTGGAAGCGGAACTGAATACACATAAAGTCTACGGTCATCGTGGACTGGGAAGATTTTAAATGAAGAAATTGATCATGATTCTTCTGGGAGCACTGCTGATGCTGAGTGCCTGCAGCGGCAATAAACCGGAAGAAGAAGCTCCACAGCCAGCCCCTCAGGAAGAAGTTACAGAACAGACAGAAGATCCTTCTATCCTGGTCGTATACTTCTCCCGTACCGGTGAACAGTACACCGTTGGTGTGATCGATCATGGCAATACCGCCATCATGGCAGAGATGATCGCTGAAGAGACCGGTGCTGATCTCTTCGAAGTACTCCCTGAAGATGACCATTATCCAATGACCTATGACGAACTGACGGAAACCGCAAGGAGCGAACAGAGCGAAAACGCGAGACCTGCCTACGCCGGAGAAGTCCCTGACCTGACACAGTACGATGTGATCTTCCTCGGTGCTCCGGTATGGTGGGGAGACTGGCCGATGATCATGTATACCTTCTTTGAAGAAAACGCAGCTGTCCTCTCGGAAAAGACCCTGGTCCCTTTCTCCACCCATGAAGGTTCCGGCCTCTCCGGTTTCGACAGGAAACTCTCGAAGGCTATTGACGGAGCCACCATCCTTGAAGGACTGGCGATACGCGGTAACGACTGTCAGAACAGGCAGGACAGCGTCAGAGAATCTGTCAAAGAATGGATCTCAGGCCTGACATACTGATACATACAAAAAGAATTCCCGAAGGAATTCTTTTTTTAACTTTCAAACTGGGAATTGTAGAGTCTCGCATAGAAGCCGTTTTTCGCCAGGAGCGATTCATGGTCACCGACTTCTACGACATCACCCTGATCGAGGACGATGATGATGTCCGCGTTCTTGATGGTCGATAAACGGTGGGCGATGACGAAGGCCGTACGGCCCTTCATGAGTCTTTCCATGGAGTCCTGGATGAGCTGTTCTGTACGGGTATCGACAGAGGATGTCGCTTCATCGAGTATGAGGATCTTCGGATCCTTCAGGAAGGCTCTGGCGATCGTCAACAGCTGCTTCTGACCCTGGGAGATACCGCTGCTCTCTTCCGAGATGACCGTGTCATAGCCGTTCTCCAGTGTCTTGATGAAGTGGTGGACATGGGCCATACGGCAGGCCTGATAGATCTCTTCATCTGTTGCGTCAGGTTTACCGAAACGGATGTTGTCCTTGACCGTTCCTTCAAATAACCAGGCATCCTGTAAGACCATACCAAACTGGCTTCTGAGATCCTGACGGGTATAGTCTCTGATGTCCTTGAAATCGACATAGATGGTACCGCCGTTGAGCTCATAGAAGCGCATCAGCAGTTTGACCAGCGTCGTCTTACCGGCACCGGTAGGCCCGACGATGGCGACGTTCTTACCTGGGGCTACATACATCGAGAAGTCCTTGATGATGATCTGATCAGGATCATAACCGAAGCGGACGTTCTCAAAGGTGACATTGCCTTTAATGAGGCTGTTTCCTTCTTCATCGAAGACCTTCACAGGTTCCTTCGCCTCCGGGACTTCTTCTTCCTCATTGAGGACTTCGAAGACTCTCTCCGCTGCCGCCACCATGGACTGTATCGTATTCATGACCTGGGCCATGGAGGTGATCGGCTGATTGAAACGGCGCACATAGGTGATGAAAGACTGGATGTCCCCGATAGCCATTCTTCCGCTGATGACTTCAAAGCCGCCCATAAGACAGACGATGACATAGGTGAGGTTGCCGATAAAACCGGTGACCGGCATCATCAGCATGGACAGGAACTGCGACTTTCTGGCCGCATCGTATAAGCTCTCGTTGAGTCCCTGGAATTTCTCCACAGACTTCTCTTCGTAGTTATAGGTCTTGACGATCAGATGACCGCTGTACATCTCCTCGACGTGGCCATTGACTTCACCCAGGATCTTCTGATGGGCGGAGAAGTACTTCTGGGACTTCTTCACCACCATGGCGGCTCCGATACCGGATGCCGGAACGATGAGCAGGGCGATCAGCGTCAGTTTCGGCGAGATGATCAGCATCATCGCCAGGACACCGACGATATTGACGAGGGAATTGAGGATCTGGGAGACCGTAGAGGTGAGGTTATTGGCGATATTGTCGACATCATTGGTGACTCTGGAAAGCATCTCTCCTCTCGTAGTCTTGTCGAAGTACTTCAGAGGAAGCCTGTTGATCTTTAAGGAGATGTCTCTTCTCAAACGGTAGCTGACGCTTTCCGCGATATCCACAGACAGGAAGTTGACGAAGTAATCCAGTAAGGCACTCGTTCCGTAGATGATGATCAGGGTACGGATGATATTGCCGATGGCGGTAAAGTCGATGCCGGCACCGCCTCTGTATTTGGAGAGGATGCCTTCTGCCAGCAATGTCGTGGCCTTACCGGTGAGTCTTGGTCCATAGATGCACATGACGGTAGAAGTCACCATCAGTACCAGCATCATCGTCATCTTGAAGAAATACGGTCTGGAGTAGTGAACGAGCTGTTTCAGCGTCCCTGAGAAGTTCTTGGCCTTCTGTACCGGTTTATTCATTGGCGGCATAAGCCAGTTCCTCCTCGCTAAGCTGTGAAGTCGCTATCTCTTTATAGACAGAACAGTTCTTCAGCAGTTCTCTGTGTTTTCCCATACCGACGACTTTGCCTTCATCCAGAACGATGATCTTGTCGGCATTCTTGATGGTGGCGATACGCTGGGCGACGATGAAGACTGTTGCCTTCGTCTTTTCAATGAGTTCGCCTAACTGCTTTCTCAGTTTCTTATCTGTTTCATAGTCCAGAGCACTGAAGGAGTCATCGAAGATGTAGATGTTCTCTTTCTTAGCCAGAGCTCTGGCGATGGAGAGGCGCTGTCTCTGACCGCCGGAGACATTGGTACCGCCCTGGACGATCTCGCTGTGGATGCCCTCTTCCTTTTCTTTGATGATGTTGGTGGACTGGGAGACCTCGATCGCTTCCTTCATCTCTTCCTCCGTGACATCTCTTCCGAAGGCGATATTGGAGGCGATATCTCCGGTGAACAGGACAGCCTTCTGCGGCGCATAGCCGATCCTTTCGTGAAGATCTGCCTGAGCGACATCCCGGATATCCTGTCCGCAATAACGGATAGAACCCTCGGTGACATCGAAGAGTCTCGGGATCAGCTTGATCACCGTGGACTTTCCGGAACCGGTGGAACCAATGAAGGCTACCGTTTCTCCCGGCTTCGCTTCAAAGCTGATATCTTCCAGGACGTATTCTTCCGCACCCGGATACTTGAAGTAGACGTGATCGAAGACGAGGTCGCCGTTTTCTTCCGGAAGAGGAAGCGGATCTTCCTTGTCCAGGATCTCATTCTGTGTATCCAGGACTTCGCCGATTCGCTTTACGGAAACTAAGGATCTCGGCACCATGAAGAAGGTCATCGACACAAACATGAAGGACATGACAACGTGCATCGCGTACTGTATGAAGGCCATCATATCGCCGATCGTCATCGCGTCGATGTCGATCTGTTTGGCCGCGAACCAGGTGATTGCGATCGTGAGACCGTTCATGACAAAGGTCATGATCGGACCGATAGCTGTCATACAGCGGCTGACGAAGGTATCGATCCTGGTCAGTTCACTGTTGGTA
>JAFOMB010000204.1 GCA_017419065.1 Erysipelotrichaceae bacterium
GCCGGTGATCACGTCTTCGATCAGACTCTGCGCGCCGAAACCGAGGATCAGTCCGATGATCCCCACACCTGCTAAGACCGCAGTCGGATCGACGCCGAGGATACTGAGACCCCAGATGATCCCGATCAGTACCGCAAGATACTTCAGAACTCCGGCAAGCAGCGCCGTGATCGTCTGTGCCCGTGGGCCTCTCTTTCCGATCAGTGTCAAAATGAATTTCACCAGCTGATAGGCGATCCACAGTACACAGACCGCCAGGATCAGCGTCAGGATGTGAGCCATCGTTACCTTTCCGCTTCCTTCGATCAGGAAGTGCGTCTTTTCCAGTTCCGCGATCGCTTCCCTGGTCTTTTCCGATACCGGCAGCCACTTCGGGTTCATGAGCACTCCGATCAGGATCGCCGCGATCACAATGCCGACGATCGTACCGACTCCGCTGTTTCCTCTTTTCTGTTTCTCCATCTTGAAGATCCTCCTTCCGTCTATATTCACAGGTATCTAATCCAGATACCGGTAGTCAAAACACTCCGTTACCCAGCTCGGATTGTCTCCGTTCCGGTACAGGAACTGTACGTCAAACATGTAATCCTCCGGCTGCCAGGTATCCAGCGGAAGCGTGAATACCATGCGCCAGGTGCCGTCTCCTCCGTCATAGGAATCGGTCAGTGCCGGTGCTCCGATCTCATCCCATCCTCTCCAGCACGAAGTTTCAAGGATACTGAGATGTTCCAGATCCACCATAGAGAGATCGATCGCTATTTCCGCAACGAGACTCTGCGTCTCTGCGTCGTATGCGAATGCCGGATCGTTGACAAACCGGGCAAAGTTGCCGGCGTACTGTTCGAACTCCCGGCTCTCCAGAGTCCCGGTCGTGCCGTCCGGACAGGTGTATTCCATGACGAGCTTCGCGGTATAGCGCACCGGATCGTCCGTACCGATGTGATCATACAGAGATTCATCGATAATAAATGCGGTAACGGTGCCGTCCTCCTCTTCATCTTCGGCCTTGTATATGTATTTTGCTTCTTCTCCTTCGACCGGCTCATATCCGTCCGCACCCAGACGGTAGAGGGTCACGACCGCTTCACCGCCCTTCATGCAGTTCGGCGTCAGTTTTGCCGATACGCCGAAACCGACGTCTCCTTCGATGAAGTCGAACCCGAGATCCATCACCGGAGGGATCCGGAAACTTGTCCGGTCGTAGGACTGCCAGTTCTCGATAGCGCCGTCTTTATCGCTGTAGCTCAGCGCCATTCCCAGTTCGTTCTCTTTTAACGGATCCAGTGCCTCTCCATCCAGGGTATACGTCACGGTGATGCGGTTGTTTTCATCGACCCGGGAGACTTCTGCTTTATCCGCGATATCCCACCAGTCGTTATATCCGTCGCCGGACCAGAGGGTGAGCTCCCGGAGACTCAGTTTCCCTTCACTGACGTCCAGGACCAGATCTCTGTCGATCTCATAGACCGCAGTGAGCACTCCGTCTTTGAGCTCCGCGGATACGCCATGGAGGAAATCTCCTTTATAGGCATAGAGTTCTCCGATGTCGGTGGAGTAGATCGTTCCGGCGGTTCCGTCCGTCAGTGTGTACTCGCAGACGATCCGTGCCTGTTCCAGCATGCCCGTCCCTTCCGGTAGAACGACCGGCAGGATGTCATAGCCCAGTTCTCCGGTCCAGGTATCTCCCGTACCGTTATAGGTCAGTGTATTGACAGTATCTCCCTCGAGCGGACAGTCTGTCCATCCGTTTCCGTCCTTATCTCCGCACTGGAGACGGACGACGATCGGCTGGTTCGGGTCGGAGTCATTGAGATCCAGAGAGAAACCATAGATGAACAGGTCGGCATATTCTTCGTCGATCCCCGGATTGAAGATGTGGTCTCTTGTCAGAGAAGTAAAGGCCGGTTCTGTCAGAACGACAGGTTCTGGTTCAGGATCAGGTTCAGGCTCAGGTTCTGGTTCAGGCTCAGGATCAGGGATCGGCTCCGGTTCAGGGATCGGAGTCGGGTCCGGGACAGGAGTCGGTATGATGATCGGTTCTGGTTCAGGCTCCGGTTCGGGTTCCGGAACAGGAATCGGCTCATCCGGCTTCTCCGGCACGACGATGACTTCCTGCGGCGGTTCCGGTTCTTCCGGAGGAGGGATGATGTCCGGTGCTTTCCCGGACACAAAAAGAGAAGACAGCAGGAAGAGTCCGGCTATAGCCAGCAGAAAAGCCGTCGGCATCTTCAGCCGCTTGTAATGTCTGCCTCCCTTTACCGGTTCATAAGGTCGGGCAAACTCCGGATATCTGTCGTCAATTTCCCGTATCCCCATTGTCTTTTATCACTTTCATTGTATAACACCGTCTTCCCGAAAGAAAACGATCTGTACTCAGACAGGCCGAACCGGAAATGGTGTACCGATGTGACCTATCTCATCTTCGGGAACAGACGGGCCTATCTGTCCTCGATCATCGATCTCTATGACAAAAGAATCGTTTCCTATGTCATATCAAGACACAACAGTAATAAACTCGTTATGGATACTCTGAATGAGGCACTGGCCAAAAGAAAGGACGTACAAGGCTGCATCCTTCATTCGGATCAGGGCTTCCAGTATACGTCCAATCTGTGCAGGCAAAGGGATCATCATTTGAACTATATGGGGTCCACTTCATTTCATGACTGTCTTTTTTTCTCCCTGTAGAAGGGAAGAAAACAGACATGGTAAAATGAAATATATGACCTGGGAAAAACTCTTTTATAAAACGATACTGTCCAGAGGAAAATACTATTTTGATCATGGCTACGTTCTCAATTTCAAGGAGGAAGGGGACAGCTGTTCCGCTGTCGTCATCGGGACACACCGCTATGATGTCCATATCCGCAAGATCGCTGAAGACCGCTATTCCATGTCCTGTACGTGTCTGTTTTCCGCTGACGGCAACCGCTGCAAGCACATGGCTGCTGTCATGTATAAGTGGAAGGGCGCAAAGCAGGAGATCAAGAAGGAGAGGATACTTCCGGTCTTCAAGAATGTGAAAGACGCCCTGTTCCCGAAGGAGAACTATGGCAGCAGTTTCTTCAAGACAGACCGGATGGTCAGGGATCTGACGATCTATGAGGATACGTATCAGAAGGCGAAGAGGATGCTGGAAAGCGGAGACTTCGTCATCGATTCCATCGATACAGACTATCTGCGGGATGAAGATGCCTCTATGGTCCTGCTGACTCAGGGACACAAGGGCGGCTATTATTACGGCAGCTTTGCGGACCTGACACTGGGAAAAGAGGAGATCGTCCAGGGACGCTGCGCCATCTGCGGAAAGTCCTACTACCGCGATTACACCTACCGCCGCAACTTCTGCGAGCACATGCTGGCGCTGTTACTGAAGGCGGATGAATACATACGGAGATATGATCCGGGAGATGAGACGAACCTGCAGGGCTACCGGATCCTGGAGAGTTTCGGGAAGATCCGTTCCAGGCAGAAACAGAAGGAGACCTTCGGTTCGAGAAACGACATCCATCTGGAACCGAGAATCACTCTGAATGATGATGTCATGGAGCTCTCCTTCCGCATCGGAAACGGAAAGCTCTATGTGGTGAGGAACCTCAGCGATCTCGTCAAGAACGTCCGGGAGAAGGCCTCGGTGAAGCTCGGAAAGAATGCCGACCTGCACTTCCA
>JAFOMB010000024.1 GCA_017419065.1 Erysipelotrichaceae bacterium
ATCACTTCGATCGGTGCTCCGCCTGTGGTGAGGAGGCAGAAGCTCTGACTCCAGAAATATTCTTTCCAGAGTCTATTGCGCACTTCGGGATAATCTCTTTTGATCAGTCTTGAAGATGCGCTCTTATAGGCATTGATGAACTTGGACAGCTCGCTGTTTGGCTGTGCCTTGAACACGATATGGACATGGTCCATATCGTGATTCCATTCCAAAAGAGTGATGTTGTAGGAAGGTACGATCTTCTCAAATATACTCCTGGCATAATCTGAGATCGTATCATCAAAGACTTTCCGGCGATATTTCACAACGAGAATCAGGTGATAATACATTGCGAACACCGAATGATTATTATTATCCAATTTCATATATTTTATGCGCATTTCCTTATCCTACGACTGATTATATTATATCACATTTCTACCGCGAATTCATCCCCGCCCTTACACTTTTGTAGGAGGACGGAGACTTCTTCGCAATTACGTTAGAAAAGCGATCAGAAGATCGCTTTTCACTTGATCAGATAGAGGATCAGGTTCACAGCTCCGCATCCCAGCATCACCAGGAGGGGATTGAACTTGAACTTATGCATGAGCACATAGGACAGAACGGCCATGACCAGGGCATAGATACTGATATCCGGGAAGCCGTTTGGCAGGATGATGTTTCCGAACATTTTCACGAAGGATGTCAGGATGAGGGCCGCAGCCATACACTTCAGAGCTTTTAAGACTTCCTTCATCATCGGCAGGCTTTTGTATTTCTGATAGAAGAAGATGAGCAGGGAGACGATGAGGATGGAAGGCAGGGAACAGCCGATGGAGGCAGCGATGGCTCCCGGGATCCCGGCGACCTTCATACCGACGAAGGTGGCGCAGTTGATGATGATCGGACCCGGGGTGATCTCATCGAGGGCGACGAGGTCGAGGAACTCGGTGTAGGTCATCCAGCCCCGGTTGATGACGACTTCCTGTTCGACGAGCGGGAAGGCCGCATAGGCACCGCCGAAGGCCAGGGCAGCGACCTTCATGAAGGAGAGGACGATCTGTAAGAGGATCATTGTTTCACCTCCTTTTTCACAAGCAGGGTCTTGGCGATACCGCAGAGGATACAGAAGAGAGCCAGGAAGAAGACAGAGGCCTTCACGTAGCGGATATACAGGAATCCGATGAGGATGAGAAGGAAGTGATAGACCTTCTTTTCTTTAATGAACGGCATAAAGAGTCCGGTGAGGATATCCGCCAGTAAGGCGACGACACCCATGGACATGCCTTCCATGAAGACACGGACATAAGGATTGGCCGTGATGATCTGATAGAAGGCGGTGACCAGGATCATGATGATGATCGGAGGGATGAGGATGCCCATGACTGCGGAGAACGAACCTAAAGGACCGGCGATCTCATAGCCGATGATGGTGGCGATATTGGCGGAGATCATGCCCGGAGCACTCTGTCCCATTCCGATGAAGTCATTCATCTGTTCCTGAGTCAGCCACTTGTGCTTGTCGACGAAGATGCTTCGCATCGAAGCGATGATCGCATAGCCGGAATTGGCTGTCAGAGAGGTCACCATGGAGGTGAGAAATAACTCCCTGCATTTCTTCAGATCTGTTTTCATATGAATCTATCGTATAGACTTTAAAAGTGAAAATCAAGAAAAAGACCGCTGTGCGGTCTTCCTCCCGCGCGGGATCGTCTTCTTGAACTGTAACTTAAAAAGATACGTTTTTGACAAAAAGCAGGAGTGGGAGATAGCATTTGAGTATAAGGATGGTATGTAGTTGATGAAAAAGAAAATTGTATTATTTCTTTTGCTGATCAGCATTACTGCTCAGTTGTTTTTATGTGTCAGCAGTGTAAATGCAGATAGCGAAAAAACTCTGCGCATTGCCGGGCAGGGCCGTTATGAGACCTCGATAAAGATCGCAGAAGAATTGAAGATGTTTCAAGGGGTCGATAAGTTTGATACTGTTATTCTTGCGACTGGCAAGAACTACGCAGATGCCTTAGGCGGCGGTTATCTGGCCGCGAAGAAGAATGCACCGATCCTTTTGACATCGGATGCAAAGTATTTTGATGTCAACTACTATATCCGCAACAACCTGAAACCAAACGGAAAGGTCTATGTTCTGGGCGGCGAAGGGGCTGTATCGAAAACGTGTCTGACCGGACTGGAGAATTTCGATGTAGAAAGACTCGCCGGGAAGAACCGTTATAACACCAATATGGCGATCCTCAACGAAGCAGGCGTATCTAACGAAGATATTCTTGTCTGTACAGGCGCGAATTATGCGGATTCTCTGACCGCTTCTGCTTCAGGGAAGCCGATGCTTCTGGTCAATAAAAGTCTGAATGCTGAACAGAAAGATTTCCTTGCAGATCATGCGGGGAACAAACTGTACATCATCGGCGGAACCGGAGCAGTCTCTGCAGAGATAGAGAACGAGCTGCTCTCTTACGGTGCCGTGGAAAGAGTAGCAGGATCGTCAAGATATCAGACATCCATACAGATCGCAGAGAAGTTCTGCAATGATCCGCCTGCTGCAGTACTCGCTTATTCTAATGATTATCCGGATGGTCTCTGTGCCGGCCCTCTGGCTTATACATTAGGCGCTCCGATCCTTCTGCTGAAACCGGGATATGAAGGAGCGGCAAGAGATTATGTCGCGCTTCATTCCATTGAATTCGGAATCGTCAGCGGAGGAGAGGCAAGGATCCCGGCTGAATCTGTCGATATAGTCTTCCCGCCATCTGCCGTTCCGGAACCTCCGACCCCGTCTGATAAGATCAAGATCGCTTTCTGTGCCAATGGTACTCTGGGAGATAAGTCGTTCTTTGATTCAGGAGCTGAAGGAATGAATAAGATCAATCGGGATTTCGGTGACAGAGTACAGGCAATGACCTTTGAATTCACTTATGATGACTCTACATGGTACCAACAGCTGGATAACCTGTTCGAGTCAAAAGAATACGATATCATCATTGTTGGTACATACGACATGCTTAGATATGCTGTTCCATTATCGAGTCAATATCCGGACCAGAAAGTTTGGTTCTATGAGGAGGTGTGGGATTTCGACGCAAATCCGAGAGAGAACGTCATTTCCCTGAATGTTAAACAGAACGAAGGGTCCTTCGTTGTCGGGGCGATGGCAGCGATGGCATCCAAGACCGGAAAAGTAGCATTTATGGGCGGATTGGCTAATACCGTATTCTTTGATTACTGCAGAGGTTTTTACAGCGGGGCACATTATGTTGATCCGAATTGTGCAGTTACTGATACATATACAAATACTTTTAGTGATGTTACTAAGGGATTTGATACCGCAGAGAGTTTGTATTCTCAAGGATATGATGTAGTCTATGCAGTATGCGGCAGTGCAGGTTTGGCTTCCTGGGGAGCTGCACTGAAATACGATGATGCCTATGTCATTGGAGTAGATGGTGATATGGGGGCTATGTGGAAAGCGGGAGGAATGAACGAATATTATGAACGCACGTTGACTTCCATGCAGAAGAACTATGGAGAAATCTTCTATCAGACGATGAAAAAACATCTCGACGGAACATTGGAATACGGTACAAATCAGAGATTCGGCATTGCAGATGGAGCATTCAAGTTCCCGGTTTCCGATGTTGCGAAAGGTCTTCTGACTGATGAACAGCTTGCGCAGATCGAGGAAATCAAACAGGGGATCATAAGCGGTGAGATCGTTCCTGCAACGGCGTATTGATCACTGATAGAAAGCTTATAAAGCATGAATAAATGAAAAAGGTTCCGGATTCCGGAACCTTTAATGACAATGGCGCTCGTGATCGCCGTGATGTTCACAGTCGCCTTCATGATGGTCATGATGGTCGCAGTGCGCATCCGGATCGTAGTAGAGTTCTCCCCTGACGAGAGCCTTTACAGCTTCATCGGCACTTCCGGATACTCCCGGGTATAAGTAGATCCCGGCTTCCTCCAGCGCGTATCTGGCACCCATGCCGATACCGCCGCAGACCAGGGCATCCACCTGACAGGCATCTAAGAAGGTCGCCAGAGCGCCGTGTCCCTGACCGTTGGTCGAGACGACTTCCTCCTTGACGATCTCTCCGTTTTCGATGTCATAGAGCTTGAACTGCTCTGTATGGCCGAAGTGCTGGAACACCTCTCCGTTTTCATAAGTGACTGCGATCCTCATAGTATTCTTTCCTTTCCTGATATGATCATCTTTCCTGTCAGAAAAGGTATAGGAACCGCCGCTGATCAGAAGTCTTCTTCCTTCTATCAGAGCCAGAGAGATCTTCTTCCGGGCACTTTCATAGATGGCTGTCACTGTCGTACGGGCGATATCCATCTTCTCAGCGCATTCTGCCTGTGTCAAAGAGAGATAGTCGATGAGACGCACGGTCTCATACTCCTCCAGCGTCAAAACGACATCCTTTCCGGAGACTTCCTCCGGAGAGAGACTCCAGTTATCGGGATACTGGGCAATGATGCGCTTGCGTACAGGTCTGGCCATAGTCCTCCATTTCTGACATATGTCAATAATATTCTACCATAAAGAAAACATCTTTCCAGATGTCTTCTATTTCCTCTTATAATTCCTGGCGACCTGGAACATCTTCGGATCCACATGACAGTATCCCTGAGGATTCTTGATGAGATAGTCCTGATGATACTCCTCGGCTCTGGTGAAATTCTCCAGTTTCAGCACTTCCGTGAGGACCGGTTTCTCATAGTGCTCCTGGAGCTTCTTCAAAGCTTCCTCGATGATCTCTTTATCCTCTTCTTCAGTATAGTAGATCCCGGTGCGGTACTGGTGGCCGATGTCGTGACCCTGCTGGTCTAAGAGTGTCGGATCGATGATCTGAAAGAAGAGGTCGAGGATCTCCTGCAGGGAGATGACCGTCTCATCATATTCTGTTTCGACCGTCTCCGAGGCGGCAGAGCGATGGGCTTTCAGGTCTTCATAGGAAGGGGACAGGATGTCGCTGTTGGCGTATCCGACTGTCGTCTTCGTGATGCCTTCGATGAGGGAGAGGAAGTGTTCCACGCCCCAGAAACAGCCTCCGGCTAAATATATCTTTTTCATGTCTTTATTATATAATAGGGACGTGAAATACAGTGCGATCGTGCTTGCGGGCGGTAAAGGGGAAAGAGCTTCCCTGGGCTTCAATAAGGTCTTCTATGTCATGAAGAACGGGAAGACGGTTTTGGAGAACGCCTGCCGTCCTTTTTTAGAGGATGAAGACTGCAGCCAGGTCATCGTCGTCGTCCATCCGGAAGAGGTCTCCAAGATCTTCTTACAGGAGAAGATGGAGATCGCGGAGAACGGGAAGATGCGCATGGATTCCGTCAATAACGGATTACAGAAGGTGAAGGAAGACTATGTCCTCGTCCATGACGGAGCCAGACCTTTCCTGGAGAGGGAAGCTCTGGAGAAACTCAAGAAGGCCGTAGAGAGCACAGGAGCGGCCATCCTGGCCCACAGGGTGAAGGAGACCGTCAAGAGAGTCAAGGACGGGAAGATAGAGGAGACACTCGACAGAAGGGAACTCTGTCTCGCGGAGACACCTCAGGGATTTCTGACAGAGCTATTGAAAGAGGGCTTTGAAAGAAAGAGAGAGGACTACGAGTACACCGATGATGCCTCGATCATGGAGGCGATGGGAAAGAGTGTATACATCGTTGAGAATGAGACAAACAATGAGAAACTGACGACAGCCGAAGACTTTAAGGAGCTCGTATGAAGATAGAAGAAGTGATCGTCGTAGAGGGAAAAAACGACAGCTTGCGCTTAAAGTCTTTTTTTGACTGCGATACGATAGAGACCCACGGACTGGGACTGAGTAAACAGACACTGGAATATATAAGAGAAGTCAATGAAAGAAGGGGCGTCATCCTCTTCCTCGATCCCGATCATCCGGGAGAGAAGATACGGCAGAGGATCAATGAAGCGATTCCTTCCTGTAAGAACGCCTTTCTCTTAAAGGAAGATGCCAGGACCTCCAAGAAGGTCGGCATCGAACACGCCTCGAAGGAAGTCCTGGAAGAGGCATTAAAGAACCTTGTGACATATAAAGAGAATACAGAAGAGATCACCATGGAGGATCTCTATGAACTGGGACTCAGCGGAAAGAGTGATTCCGCTGAAAAGAGAGACATCCTCTCAAGACATTTCCACATCGGCAAGTGCAACGTCAAGACGATGAGGAAGAGACTGGGGATGCTGGGAATAGGAAAACAGGAGATACAGGAGGTACTGTCATGAATATCGCTTCCTATGGATATGTGTCAAAGATCCTGGAAGAAAGGGAACTCTCCGCCAAGAAGAAATTCGGACAGAACTTCCTGATCGACGCGAATATCGTCGACAAGATCGCCAGGAATGCCTGTGTCGCCGATACCTGTATCGAGATCGGTCCGGGACTGGGTGCCCTGAGTGAGATGCTGCTGAAGTACTGTCAGGAGCTCTATGCCTATGAGATCGATGAAGACATGGTGGAATGTCTTCACAGGGTCTTCGAAGAAGAAGAGAGGATGCATGTCGAATATACGGACTTCCTCGATGTCGATCTGGAGAGTGTTCCTTATAAGGATCAGGACATCTGTGTCTGTTCCAACCTGCCATACTATGTCACGACACCTATCCTCTTCAAACTCTTTGAATCAGACCTGAAGATCCGCAAGATCACCGTCATGGTGCAGAAGGAAGTCGCCGACCGCTTCAAGGCGGATACCGGGAGCGAAGATTACAACGCCCTGTCTGTCATCGTCCGCTATCTCTATGACGTGAAGTATGAGATGTCCGTCTCCAAGAACGTCTTCTATCCGAAGCCGAAGGTGGACTCCGCTGTCATCTCCTTCACGCCGAAAAGAGAAAGAGATAAGGCCTTTGAGAAGGAGTTCTTCGAACTGGTCAAGAACTGCTTCCGCATGAGAAGAAAGACACTGAGAAACAACTTAAAGGACCTCTATGATGAAGAGATGATTTCAAAGATCATCACATCCCTGAATAAAAAAGACAGCGTCCGTGCCCAGGAGCTGTCCTTAGAGGACTACTTGAAGATGATGGAGGTCATCCATGAAAGATAGAGCCTACGCGAAGGTCAACCTCTCCCTGGACATCCTGAGAAGAAGAGAAGACGGCTATCATGAACTGAGATCAGTCATGGTACCGATAGACTTCTATGATGTCCTGGAGATAAAGAAGGCGAAGGAGCCTTCCTATTCCTCCAACAGGAGGTATATCTTCTGGAATGAAAACAACACCATCCTCAAGATGATCAGCGCCGTAAAGAGAAGATACGGGATAAGGGATGAATTCGAGATCAATCTGGAGAAGTCCATCCCCTCACAGGCCGGACTGGCCGGAGGTTCCGCGGACGGAGCCGCTGCCTTACGGATACTGGAGAGGATGTATCACCTTCATTTAAGTGAAGAGGAGATCGCGGAGCTGTGTAAGGAAGTCGGTTCCGATGTCCTGTTCACCTACTACAATTCCCCGGCTCTGGTAGAAGGGACCGGTGAGAAACTGAGCTTCTTCGACATCGAAGAGGACTGGTATGTATTACTGGTAAAGCCCTCTGCGGGAGTCTCTACGAAGGAGTCCTATCAGACACTGGATCTGACGAAATGCGCCCATCCGGATGTCCCGGGATTAAAGAAAGCCCTGGAGGAGGGAAGGGATCCCTTCCCGTATATGGGCAACTCTCTGGAACAGCCGGCAGAGCTTCTCTGTCCGGAAGTGGACAGGGTCAAACAGCTGCTGAAAAAGGAAGGAGCAGCCCATGCGCTCATGAGCGGAAGCGGTTCTACAGTCTTTACGTTATCGAAAGACAGAGCCGAGATCATGAAGCTGTATGAGAACATGAAAAAGTATGGACTATTCACGAGGTTTGCGAAACTGTTGTGATAGAATGAGGAGGATAGGAGAAAGACATGAACAACGCGATTATTTTTATCAGAAGCAAAGAGGAAGCGGAACTGGCGTGCGGAGAACTTTTAGGCAAGACACTGCTTGAAAGAACTGTCGATGAGATCCGGAAGACCGGGATCGAAAAGATCTGGCTGGTCGGCGGGGAAGACATTGAGATCGATGATGTCACTAAGGTCTCGGATGTCCGTGAGATCGTAGGTCTGGATCAGGACGGCAAGTGCCTGCTGACGACACCGTTCTATCCTCTCATCAATAAGGATGACTATGAGAAAGTCCTGGCTGTAGAAGAGGGCGGCGCTGTCGTAAGCGACGGCGAGAACGTCTTCGATATCTTCATGGTACCGGCCAGAGACCTGAAGGATTTTGAAAAGATCCCTTATACGTCTGTCACGATCGACAAGGACAGAGTCCTCAAGATCGGGGATGAAGACTTCGAAGTCATCGAAGAAGAAGATGTAAAGGAAGAGGTCTACAGACCGAGAGACGAGATGAATGACATCAAGGTCTTCGGACTCACCTCTTCTATCGAGATCGTCGAGGAAGTCTGCGAGAGACTCGGCATTGAACCGGGCAAGATCTCTGTCGCGCACTTTGCGGACGGCGAGACCCTGGTCGAGATCGGCGAGTCTGTCCGCGGCAAGAGAGTCTTCGTCATCCAGAGCACCTGCGCTCCGGTCAATGAGAGACTCATGGAACTGCTGATCGCCTTAAATGCCCTGAAGCTCTCTTCGGCACAGGCCATCTATGCGATCATCCCTTACTTCGGCTATGCCAGACAGGATAGAAAAGCGAAGCCTCGTCAGCCGATCACAGCGAAACTCGTCGCCGATCTGATCGGTACAGCCGGTGCGGAAAGAGTCGTCACCTTCGACCTCCACGCCGCCCAGATCCAGGGCTTCTTCAACTGCCCGGTCGATGACCTGACTACCATCCCGATGTTAGGCAAGTACTTCATCGACAACGGCTATACCTTTGAGAATACTGTCGTCGTCTCCCCGGACCACGGCGGTGTCAAGAGAGCCAGAACCATGGCGGAAATACTCGGTACGCCGATCGCCATCATCGATAAGAGACGTCCGAAACCAAACGAAGTCGAAGCGACGACTATCATCGGTTCTGTCGAAGGCATGAACTGCATCATCGTCGACGACATCTGCGATACCGGGAAATCTCTGGTCGCTGCCGCTACCTTACTGAAGGAAAACGGCGCCAAGGAGATCATCGTCGCCCTGGCACACGGTGTCTTCTCCGGAAACGCCATGGAAAGACTGGAAGACTCTGTCATCGAGAAGGTCGTCGTCACCAACACCATCCCTCTCTCCGACAAGAATAAAGGGAAGACATCGAAGATCATCATCCTCTCCATCGGCTACATGATCTCGGAACTGATCAAGGCCGTGACCTATCACACACCGGTCTCCAACGTCTACAATCTCTTTACCCCAAACAAGAAATAATCGCTGTATGAATAAGAGAAAGCCCTGAAGATAACTTCAGGGCTTTTTGTATAAAAAAAGCGGGTTTCCCGATTTGATTATTCCTATGACTGATGATAGTGACTGCCGCACTGAATGATTTCCAGATGTTCATCACGGATACGGAAGACGATGCGGTTCTTCTGATCGATACGCACACTCCAGTATCCGGAAAGGTCTCCTTTCAGAGGTTCCGGTTTTCCTGAACCGTGATAGCCGTTTCTTTCTATATCTTCTAGAAGCCGGTTAATCTTCTTCAGCGTTTTGCGGTCTCCGTATTGCCAGGAGAGATATTCTTCCCAGGCTTCATCATGCCATAGTTTGATCATTGATCCTCCTCTATCAGTTCGTGAGCAGAGAGATTGATCCCCTTTTCCATATCTTCGCTTCTCTTTTTCAGTCTGCGGATGTTTTCTTCGTCATAGAAGGGGTCGGCTGTGATATCGAAGGGGATGCGCTGTTCTCTGGTGACTTTTTTCGCAAACATCGTAAAAGCAGAGGTCATTGTAAGCCCCATCTTTCTGCAGGTTTCCTCCATCTCCCTCTTCAGTTCTTCGTCCATTCGGAAATTCACCATTGCCTGTGCCATATCCATTCCTTCTTTCTGATTCTATTCTAACATATGTATATACAAAAATCATCAAATGATGATATATGACATATTCTATGGATATTGATAAATATTGCATATAATAGAATCATGAAAACAGAAAAGTACAGACCGGAAGATATCGGTCTTATCAAAGAGAGATTGACCAGAGGGGATATCATCGCCTTTCCGACAGATACCGTTTTCGGACTGGCCTGCGTCTATGATGATGAGGAAGCCATTGAAAAGATCTATGAAGCCAAGGGAAGAGCTTTATCCAAGGCCCTGCCGATGATGTGCTCCGATAAGCAGATGACAGAGAAATATACCTATGTCGATGAGAAGAGCGGGAAGCTGATGGATGTCTTCTCTCCGGGAGCGATGACTTATATCCTGGACAAGAGAGAAGACGCCGGTCATATCGACAACGGCTTTCCGACGATCGCCGTGCGTATCCCAAATGATGACTGGATCAGGGAACTGATCAGAGAGATGGGAAAACCATTACTGGTGACAAGTGCCAACCTCTCCAATACCGCTTCTTTGAAGAGGTGGGAAGAAGTCCTGGAGGAACTGGACGGCCGCATCGACGGGATCGTCATGAAGGATGCGAAGTCGGAAGTCTCCAGTACCATCGTCGATGTCCGGGAAGAGGTGAAGATACTCCGGGAAGGCGAGATCAAAGAGAAAGAGATCTCCGAGGTCCTCAGATGAAGAAACTCTATCTCCACGCCCATATCATTCCGGACAGCGATAGGGAATATTTAGACGGTGCTCTGCTGATAGAAGACGGGAAGATCCTGGATGTCTTTGCGCAGAGCCGGAAGGTGAATATCGAAGAAGAGACGGAAGTCATCGATGCCTCCGGGAAGATCATCATCCCGGCTTTCTTTGACCCTTATACAGAAGAAGAAAGCAGAGAAGGATGTGTCCGATCGATCAGAGTTCTTCAATCAATTGAAGACTCTTCCTTAAAAGAAGGGGAACTTGGTTTTCATAATGAAAAGGGTGTCCCTCTCCATGAAAAAACGCTCTCTGTCTCTTCAGACCATGAGGAAGTAGAAGAGGCAAAAAGAAGAGGCATAAAGATACTCCTGAAGGCCGGACATCCGTCAGATATCTATGACGGCTTCTTACCGGTACTCCGGGAAGACTTCCTGGATGAAAAGGGAGAAAGCCTTTCGGCACTGGCTCTGGAAGGACAGGACTATACGGAAGTCCACGGTTCTGTCTCGAAGAGGACACTGTCCATCCTCCTTCGTCTCATCGACCGGAAGAAACTCATCCTCTGCGGAGGAAAGGCCATGGATGAGGCATACCGGAAGGCTCTGAAACTGGGAGCACGCTGGTGCGATATCGTCGCCTGTACCTCGATGAATGCCTATGCGCTCTATGGTCTGGAGAAACTCTATGGCGGACTAAAGAGAGGAAAGAAGGCAGACTGTCTGCTTCTGGATAAAGAAGGGAATATCCTGGAAAGATACAGGGAGGGAAGAAGACTATGAATCAGTTCATCTACCGGGTGATCGTCTATCTGCTGTCATTCATACTGTCGCTGTATGGCCTCTCTGCCCTTGATTTCAACCGTTTCCTAAAGAAAAACAA
>JAFOMB010000205.1 GCA_017419065.1 Erysipelotrichaceae bacterium
CTTCCTGAGCTGGACGACCGCATACGGACGTATCCCGTCATGTTCGAGACCGACCGGCTTGCAGGGGCCGAACAGAAGGGTCTTGTATCCCCTTCTGGCCATCTCTTCAAACGGCATGCAGCCTTCAAAATAGACTTCCGAGTCCATCTCCTTGACGTCGATCTTCTCGGCAGCCAGCACCTCCCTGTGGAAGAGCTCGAATTCCTCTTTCGTCAGAGGACAGTTGATATAGTCTCCGTCATTTTCATCATCATATCGGGATTTATAGTAGGCACTGGAAAAGTCGATGCTGTCCTTCTCCACGATCGGAGCGACGGCATCGTAAAAGTAGAGATAGTCCTTCTCGCAAAGTCTTCCGATCTCTTCCGACAAGGCTCCCTCGCACAGCGGTCCGGCCGCGATGATGGTCGGAACAGAGGTATCGATGGAAGTGACTTCCTCATGGATGATCTCGATGTTCGGATCGTCTTCCAGGACTTTCGTCACCGCTTTTGCGAAGCTGACTCTATCAACTGATAAAGACTTCCCTGCCGGCAGGCGGTGTTCTAAAGCCTTGGACATGATGAGCGAATCAAGTTCCTTCATCTCCTCTTTCAGAAGACCTACCGCATTTTCGATATTGTCCGAACGGAAAGAATTGGAACAGATCAGTTCCGCAAAATCATCGCTCTTAAAAGCCGCGTGTTTCTTCACGGGCTTCTGTTCATAGAGTTTGACACGGATGCCTCTTTTCGATAACTGGTAGGCCGCTTCGCTTCCTGCCAGTCCGGCACCGATCACCTTGACTTCCATTACGCTTTTTTCTTTCTGTAGAAACGTCTTCCCGTCTTTTCTCCCGGGATCGATTCGACATAGCGGCACTTCGGATAATTGCTGCAGCCGATGAAGTAGTTGCCGTAGCGGGACTTCCTCTTCACGAGTTCCGCGCCGCAGTCCGGACAGGTCCTTCCGACAGCTACCGGCTCTTCTCTTTCAGTCAGGGAAGCGTGGTAGCGGCACTTCGGATAATTGCTGCAGGAGATGAACTTACCGAAGCGTCCGCTCCGTATCACAAGTTCCGATCCGCATTCCGGACAGATCTCTCCGGTCTTTTCCGGTGCGACTTTCTCCATCTTCTCATAGGCTTCTTCAACCAGCGGTTCAAAGGCCTTGTAGAAGGAAGCGAGGGCCTCTTCGGAGTCTGTCTTCTCGCTGGCGATATCATCCAGCTGCTTCTCCATTTTGGCCGTGTATTTCACGTTGATGACATCGAGGAAGTATTCCCTCAGCTTCTCATCTGTCAGTAATCCCTGTTCTGTCGGGAAGAAGAACTTCGTCTTTCCGGAATCAGAGGACTTCTTGAGTTCGACGTAGCCTCTCTTCTGTATCGTATCGATGATCGTGGCATAGGTAGAAGGACGGCCGACGCCCTCTTCTTCTAAAGCCTTGATCAGCTTGGCTTCGGTATATCTGGCCGGGGCTTCCGTGAAATGCTGGGTCTTGGTGACTTCCTTACATTTGAGCACTTCCCCTTCTTCCAGTTTCGGCAATATCACATCCTTGGAGGAATCATAGTCATGGTAGACCTTCAGCCAGCCGTCAAAGATCATCTCGGAGCCGTTGATTGTGAAGGTATAGCCGTTATTGTCGATAGAAACGCTTTCCGCATTGAAGACCGCTTCCGCCATCAGGGAAGCCAGAGCGCGGTTGTAGATGAACTTGTAGAGTTTGTACTGATCGTTGCTGAGATAGTGCCTGATCTTCTCCGGTTCATTCTCCAGAGAAGTCGGACGTATGGCTTCATGGGCATCCTGGGAGGATTCGTCATTCTTGACACGGTAGAAGCCCTTGTATTCCTTTCCATATTCTCTTTCAATGAGAGAATAGGCCGACGCGATGAATTCCTTCGATAAACGGGTGGAATCGGTACGCATATAGGTGATAAGACCGGTAGACGTGCTTCCGAGATCGACACCTTCATAGAGGCTCTGTGCCACCTGCATGGTCTTTCTGGAAGAGAAACCGAGTTTCATGGATGCTTCCTGCTGAAGAGTCGATGTGATGAAAGGCAGGAAGGCGCTTCTCTTTTTCTTCTTGAAGGAGATGGAGGAAACGGTATAGGTATCTCCCAAAGCGGAGAGGATCTCATCCGCTTCCTTTTCGTTATGGATCTCGACTTTCTTGCCGTCATGCTTGGAAAGATCGCATTTTAAGGAAGA